>JBDTTK010000255.1:0-6296 GCA_039930685.1 Bryobacteraceae bacterium
GACATCAGTTTTGTCGCCGTGGCCCGCCGATTTCGCGGTAAAGACGTACGCTCCCGGCGCGAGGTCGATCTGATTGCCGCGCACCTCGTGCAGCTGCGTTTCTTCCGCCTTCCGCCAACTGACCGCAGCGTCCGCCGGATTTCGTACCAGCCGGAGGGTTCCGACGCCGGCCGCGAGCGTGACATCCGCTCCCGCAAGGGTGATGGTGTCGCCGGCCTTGAAGGATTTACTGATGCGCTTGGTGGCAAACTGCTCGCGGCGCAATTCGATATTGTGCTCGCCCGGCGAGACGCCGCTATACGAGAAGGACCCGTCGGGTCCGACGGCGCCTATATTGCGCTGGTCGAGGTAGACTTGCGTGCCGGGGGCTGCTCCGCGAAGCTGGATCGCGCCGACCTGCGGCAGAGGACGCAGCTTGAACTCGAGGCGAGTCTCTTCTCCTTTCTTGACGGTCGCGGTCTGCACGGGCTCGTTCTGAAAGCCGTCCTTCGAGACGCGAACCTTTACATTGCCGAGAATCTGCATGCGAACCTGACCGCGCTGCGTCTTGCGCGGATACGCCCGATCGTTGAGGTAGACCGTAGCGCCGTCTTCGCCGGTGGCTACGATCAAGGTGCCCACATTCTGGTCGGATTTGAAAAATGCGGTGATCAGTGGCGCGGCGCCAAAACTCTCGCGCATCGTTTTCTGATCTTTGCCCTCGTTGACTACGAATTCCTGAACGCCTGGCGTGAAGCCCTGCAGATCAAGTCCGTTCGGAGATACCTCGCCTTGCGCCTGACCATTCAGGGCCAGTTTCCAGGGTCCGGCGTTCGTGGTTACCTTGGCCTTGCTGCCGAAGCTCGAAACCACGACGCCCATCAGGTTCTTGGTTTGCACAGGACCGGTGAGGACGGGCGCCTTACCGGGCGCGGACTCGAAGGTAAACGTGGCTTCGCTACCTTTTGCGGTGAGTTTGACGGTGTGCGCGCCGGCAGGGACCTTGTCGAGGATGAACTGGCCTTCTTGAAGCTCCACGGCAGGCTGATCGTCGATGGCGACTTTGCCTGCATCGAGATCGGTTAGCAAGCGCAAGGTTTGCGAGAGCGGTTCGAGATTCAGGTTAACCGCAATCGGCGATCCCGCGGCGACCGTGACTCCGGAAGCGGCGGGCTCAAATCCGTCGAGGAGGGCGGTGACCTGGTAGTTTCCCGGCGCGAGCGGAATCTTGCAATTGGAGGTACAGCGCGCCTCATTATTGATGCGAATGGAGGCACCCGGCGGATTGGTGGTCACTTCGACCTGAACTTCGTTACCTGGGGGCGGTCCCTCGCCATTCTTCTTACGGGCAAGTTGGACGAGGACCACAATGGCGACGATCGAGAGAACCGCGCCGGCGAGTCCGCCCATCCAGAGGGCGCGTTTCCAATTCAGCGGACCTTTGCCGCCACCTTTTCCCTGCTGAGAAGGCTGGTCCGGAGGAGGTTGCCCGTAATCGCCGCCACCCTGAAATGGCGGCGGGCCCGGAGGCGGATAGGAAGGCGGTCCGCCCATCATGGACGGAGGCCCCGACGGGCCGCTGCCAGTGCCGGTCATCGAGGGCGGTACATGCGGCAGCGCCGGCATGTTGGAAGTCGGAATGGATTCCGCGGGGCCGGCGCCGAACGGCGAGGTCGGTCCAAGAGAGGGCGGGCCGGATCGGGGAGGAGGGGTAGCGGTGGACGGAATGTTGGGCGGGCCAGGAGGCGGTGGCGGCGCGAACGAACCAGTGGGTCCGCCGGCGCCTTCCTTCAGCTTCATCCCGTGATTGACGAGATGCTGCTTGATATCCGCGACTACGAGTTGAATCTCGAAGTCCCCAGCGTTCGCCTTCGAAAGCTCGTCGAGTCGATAATAAATTGGCTTGAGATCCGCGAGGTCTCGAACCCGGTCAACTTCGGCGTCAAGGCGTTTCAACTCATCAAGTGGGTTACCGGCCATATTGTCCCCGTCCATTGAGACACCCCTTATCTTATATAAGATTGGCTTGGCCCTCTCGCGGCCCGGCCACGGGTGGCGGGCAAGCCCCGAACAGTTAGATGGGATAGACGCACTTCCGTTTCGTGAGCGGATCCAGCAATCGGACAAGAAACGAGCAACGGGGCGCCAATCGAGAGCGCGCGGACAGCATGATCGTAGCCATAGACGCGACTCCGCTTACGACGCCGACAGGCGGCGTTTCCCGTTACACCGCGGAACTTTCGCGGGCGTTGGCGGAGGAGTTTCCCGATGACGAGTTCCGCCTGGTATCGGACCAGCGCTTCGCTGTTCCGGAAGGGGCCGCTCCCAATCTGCGGGCAGGCGGCGGACCGCGGAGCGCGGTCGAGCGGAAGTGGTGGCTCTGGGGATTGGCGCAAGAACTGTCGCGGATTCGCGCCGATGTTTTTCATGGAACTGATTTCGCGGTGCCCTACCTGCCTCTTCGGCCGAGCGTCATGACACTGCACGATCTTTCTCCGTGGCGCGATCCGCGCTGGCATGCGAACGCGGACCGCATCCGACGCCGCACGCCGCTACTGCTGCGGGCTGGTCTGGCAACGATGGTGATCACTCCCTCGGAGGCTGTGCGGCAAGAAGCGATCGCACATTTCCGGCTGGCGCCGGAACGGGTTCGTGCGATTCCGCTGGCTGCGGCGACACACTTTCGGCCCATTGCGAAAGCGGTGGACACGCCTTACTTTCTTTACGTCGGAACGCTGGAGCCGCGCAAGAATCTGGAGATGTTGATCGACGCATGGAGCGGGGTGCGTAGAACAAACCGCGTCGACCTGGTGCTGGCCGGGCGGCATCGGGAAGATTTCAAGGAGCCGGCGAAAGCCGATGGGCTTCGTCTGACGGGCGCGGTGTCGGAGGCAGAATTGCCGGAGTTGTATTCGAACGCGGCGGCGGTGCTCTATCCGTCGTTCTATGAGGGCTTCGGGCTGCCGGTCCTCGAAGCGATGCAATGCGGTGCGCTGGTGATCACGTCGCGCGATCCGGCGCTGATCGAACTGAGCGCCGATGGCGCGGTTCACGTGGATGCGGCGGACAGGTCGGGATGGGCGGAGGCGATGCGGTCCGCGCTGGCAGGGTCTGAGGGCGAGGGCATGAGGGAGTGTGCATTGCTGCGGTCGGCGGCATACTCCTGGAAAGCAACGGCGGCGGCGACGCGCGATGTCTACGAGGAAGCGCGGCGGCGTCACCGTCGAGAACGATGACGACGCCGAAGCACGCGCTGTTTCTCACGCCGGAGGCGCCGTATCCGATGACAGGCGGCGGGGCGATCCGTTCGGCGTCGCTGCTCGAACTACTGCGGCAGCGCTACGAAGTCGATGTCGTCAGCTTTGCGGAGTTCGAGGCGCCGGGGGTGCGCGAGACGATCCGGCTGACGCTTCCGTCCAATGCGCGGCATGTTCCGGCGCGCGCGTGGCGGAACGTGTCCCGCTATGTGCGCGGCGTGCCTCCGTTAGTGGACCGCTTTCGAGGGTTCGAGAACCAGTTGACGATGGCGCTTCGCGGACGGCGCTACGCGGTCGGCGTGATCGAGCATTTCTGGTGCGCGGAGTACGCGAGGGTCCTGCGGCATGTGTGCGACCGGCTGGTGCTCGATCTTCACAACGTCGAGTCCGAACTCCATGCGAGCGGCGCCGAGGCAACGAGTTGGCCGGTCTCGACGATGTTCCGCAGGTTTTCCGATCTGTACGAGATTCTCGAGCGGCGCTGGCTGCGGGAGTTCGATTCGGTGTTGGTGACTTCCACGGAGGATGCGGACCGGGCCAAGGCGCTGGGAGCGGTCAGGACGATCGTGTACCCGAATGCGCTTCCGTGGATTGCGAAGCCGGAAGTGGAAGAGCAAGACCGCATCCTATTTAGTGGGAATTTCGAGTATCACCCGAACCAGAGCGCGGTGCAGTGGTTTGGACGGAATGTCTGGCCGCGGTTGCGGCAGGCGCATCCGGGACTGGAGTGGTGGCTGGTCGGAAAGAATCCGGGATTTGCGGCGTCGATGGCGGATGGCGATCCGCGGATCAAGAGGACCGGTCCGGTGGATGACGCGGTTTCGGTGCTCGCGACCGCGAAGGTTTGCGTGGCGCCGATTCTCGAAGGCAGCGGAACGCGATTCAAGATTCTCGAAGCATGGGCTGCGGGGCGAGCGGTGGTGTCGACTACTTTGGGCGCCGAGGGATTGGGCGGACGGGACGGCGAAGAGTTGCTGATCGCGGACGACCCGGGCCGAATGGCCGAGGCCATTTCAGCGCTGCTGACGGATGAGGAGAAGCGGCGTCAGATCGGAACCGCGGGGCGATCCGCGTACGAAAAGCGGTTCACTTGGCCGGTCGCGTGGAGTTCAATTGGCGATTTGTAGGAGCAGAAATTGCAGCCGTCCGGTGAACGGTACGGGGTCAGCGATGAGCGGCACTTTGGGATACAGGAATTGAAAAAACTTACGGTATGCGGGAGAAAAAATCAAAGGTTGGAACAAAACTTTGGAGTGTTGCGTCCGTCTATATAACCAAAGCAGCTAAGTCTCCGCGCGGAACCCTTTCCCCAACAAACCCCGCGCGGAGACGACCCTTCGTTCTGTGTCCAAAATTGTACACCGAAGTTTCAATTTCGGACAAGGACTTTCTTCACGCTTCTGTAGCAAAAAGTTCCAAATCTTCTGAGCAAAGACGCGATGCAACGGCGTCCTACCCCTGATCCTCGTCGAAGACGATGAAAGCGAACCTCCTTCGCCGGCGAGACTCCGGCCGCGGAAAATCCCATTGAGCGTTGTAAGATTTCGTAGTGGCGTGCTGCGTGGGTCGCGAGTGCCCGAAATCGGAACGCGGATACTGTACTGCTTTCGGACAGTGCCGCGCTTGGGGAGCGCTACTGGCTGGCGGATTGGCGATAGCCGGTCCGCTGGAGCATCGCTGCGGCGAGTTGACCGACGTCTTCGCGATGGAGAATCAAAACTGCGATCGAACAGACTAAGACGACAAGCGCGAGCGAGAATAGCTCTCCGTGGTCGTCCACCGCGGGCAGAGTGATCCCGAGTTTCGTCAGATGGCTCATGATCGCGCCGAGGCTGACGCCGAGCGTAAGGGCAGCGCCCACCACAACAGTGGAAGGCACAAGCAGAAGCACCGCTGCGATCAGTTCGACGACGCCGCTTCCAATGCGTCCCCATGGCTCAGCGCCGAGCGTCGTGAAGATGTAAACGGATTCCTTGGCGCCGGTGAACTTGAAGAAGAGGGTCTGGAGCATTACGAAGGCGGCGGCGGAACGCAGCAGCCAACTGGCGATCAGGAACGCCTTGGAGTGAGTCATGGAGGGGAAATTCCTTTCGGGTTTGCTGCCTCTGTATGCGCGCGCGGGACTAGGGTATTCCGGATCGGATGAAGCGGCGAGGCTGACCCCAAGCGCGGATCAGGTTTCTCATACAGACTCCGTAAGATCGTGATTCATCGCGTCCTGGCATCTCCGCGCCAGCCGCACCCCAAACACCCATGGGGAATACTACTAGCGGTCGTAATGGAACCAGACCCTCAAATAGATGATCCAGTACTATAGATTCCTCAAAATTGTACTAGCGATGGATATGTCCATCCACCCACCTTCCCTAGGATGGACACATCATGAGAGCAATTCTGATTTGCCCGGAAGAAAGCCTACGAACGAAATTCGAAGCCGCTGCCGCCGAGTTTGAGCGCCTTTCGATCTTCAAGATATTAACCGCCTACCCAGAGGTCGACGTACTGCGCCGGCTGGTCCGCTCCTCAACCCCTGACGTCATCTTTATCAGCCATGAGAACGCTGAAGTCGCAGAGAGTTTGAATTCCGCCCTCGGCAAGGACTTCCCGCGCGTCCCCCGAATTGGACTGCACACGTCCCAGGAACCCGCCATCTTCCGCCAGGCGATGCGAATGGGCGTCCGCGAACTGCTCTGCTCCCCCTTTAACCGGGCCGAGCTTGGCGAGGCCCTCGGCCAGATCGCCACTCATCTCGAAGAGCATCCTGCCGATGTGGGTTGCACCGACCATTTCTTTGCCTTCATGCCCGCCAAAGCAGGCGTCGGAGCATCCACCGTGGCGGCCAATTTCACATGGGCGCTCAGCGAGATGCCTGGCGTAACCCCGCTCCTCGCGGATTTCGATCAGCATTCCGGAATGGTTGGATTCCAGTTCAACGCCAACAACGATTTCACTCTGTCCGACCCTGCCGCCCGCATCAAGAAGCTCGACGACGAAGCCTGGGCCCGGCTCGTCACGCGGGTAGGCAATGTGGAGCTCCTCCTCTCGGGAGCGCCGCACGCC
>JBDTTK010000256.1:0-6288 GCA_039930685.1 Bryobacteraceae bacterium
GCGCAGGTTCGAAGATGTGCTAATCCTTCCCCGCGCCACCGATCACTCCGACCCTGCCTGGTTCGGATTCCCCATTAGCGTCAGGCCCGGCGCGCCTTTCGAGCGCGCGGACCTCATCCGCCATCTCGAGAACAGCCGCATCGCCACCCGCCTGCTCTTTGGCGGCAATCTGCTACGGCAGCCTGCGTACCGGAATGTGGAGCATCGCGTCGCCGCTAACCTCCGGAATACCGACGCCATCGCCGAATCCACCTTCTGGACCGGCGTTCATCCCGGCTTATCGCCCGCCGCGATGGAGTATCAAATCGATCGGTTCGCCGCCTTCTTTGATGGCGGCGGCCGGCGGCACGCGGCGCCGTCCGAACTCGTCACCGTCGAGTCTTTGTGAACTACGAACTCTCCATTCTGCAATTCGCCGCCGCGATTGGGCTCGCGCTCCCCTTGGGATTGATCGCGGCGATCCAGCGGCCAAGACTCCTGCTGTGGCTCTATTTCGCGACCTTCACGCTGTTCCCGAAGTTCGTCTACGTCCGCCTCGGTAACCAGCTCTATCCGGCGGTCGCGGCCTCGTGCGGAGCCATCTCTCTCCTTTTGGTTCTCGCGGCCCTTCATCGGAAGCGGGGCTTTACGCCGTTTCATCGGAGATACGGAATTCGTACGCTTTTCGTGGCTCTCTCGCTGACCTATGCAGCCACGACCCTGATCCCACTCGCTCTGAACGCCTTGGGCATCGGCAACCCCTTGGCGATTCCGATTTCCACCAAGGCCAACGGCGCCAGCCTCGTGTTCTTCGAATACGCCGTCGCCTTTTCCGGCTTCATTTTCCTCGACTGCCTTTCAGCCGTCGACACCCTGCTGCGGCTCGTAACCTCCCTTGCGACGCTCGGTTCGCTCGAGGCCGTCCTCTTTTACTACGTGCGGATCGGCGGAGTTCTGGAGCCATACGCCATCAACCGCTACGGCCAATTGGACGGCGTAACCTTCGGGTCGCCGGACGCCCTCGCGCGCATCATCGGCATCGCGGTCTTTGCCGTCCTGTATTTCGCCGCCCGGCCCGGCCTGAAGTTCCTGTACGGACTTCTTCCGCTATTCGCGCTCGGCCTGGTCGCTACCCAGAATCGCGCCACTGCGGTCAGTATCCTCGCGGGCCTCATCCTATATACCGCCCTACGAGGCCGGACCCGCGGGCGGTCCGCCGTGTTCGTGGCCTGGTTATGGATCGCCGCCATCGGCGTCGCGGCGTTTGGCGTCGGTGTCACCCGGCTCCTCGACGCCGAGCTCTCCTCCGTCCGGTCCGATTACAAGGACCCCTCGAACGCGCTTGCCCGCCTCGTGATCGCGCAGCGCGGCGTCGACGTCGCGTGGCACACATTTCCGCTCGGTGTCGGCTCGGGGCAGGTGCCCTATTACATGAATTCGCCCGAAGTAGAGTCGCTCTTCGGCGAGGCCGAATATTATGACAATCGGCCCCTGTATTACGCGATTCGGTCCGGCTCGCTGCTGACATCCGTTCATAACCTCTACCTGAACTTCGTGATCGAATCCGGTGTTCTCGGCGTAGTAGTTCTGGTCCTGCTCGGCGCCCTCCTGGTGCGGACGTTCCTCCATGCGTGGCGTCGCCGCGATCTCTACCGCCGCACTCCGCTTGACGCGATTTTCGCGTTGCTTGCTTCCATCGCGCTGAACGTTGGAGCGGATTCGACCTTCCGGCCTTACGCGCTCTACCTTTGCCTGACCTGGAGCGCGGTCCTGATCGCGTACGGCACTCGAACGCTCGAGACGCGTATGGTGCTGGTCCAAAGCCGCCAGGATACGATCGCGGAAGCGCCGGTGGAGCAGCTTTGACTCCTCCGCGTTTCAGCGTCGTGATTCCGGCGTTCAACGCCGAGCAGTTCCTCCCCTGCGCGATTCGTTCTGTCCTCGCGCAGACCGACCCGCGCCTGGAACTCATCGTCGTCGACGACGGATCTACCGACAAGACGGTATCGGTCGCCTGCGGATTTGGCGATCCGCGGTTGCGGGTTCTCTCGCGGTCGAACTCCGGCGGACCGGCGGCGCCGCGCAACGAAGGGATTCTGGCATCGCAAGGGGAGTACGTCGCCTTTCTCGACGCGGACGATTGGTGGGTCCCGCAGAAGCTGGCCGCCTTCGACGCCGCGATTCGGTCGAATCCGGCCGCCGGGCTGTATTTCTCGAACGGCTTCGTCACCGATGCCTTCGGCCACGTCCGCCACTGGATCCTGCCGCCGTCCACGCGGGAACTGCCGGTCCGTGTCTCGGACGAGCGCCTCGCCTTGCTCAATTACATACCGTTATCGAGCGCCGTCGTCCGCCGCAGCCTTTTATCAGATCATTCGTTTGACGAGCAGGCCGCGCTCCACGGGGTCGAGGACTATCTGCTGTGGCTCGACCTCAACCGCCGCCACCCATTTCACTTCGTAGGGAGCGCGCTGTTTTACAAACGTCAGCACTCCGCCAATCTTTCGGCGGATGCGCACCACCAGCGCGAGCGGCTGCGCATCTTGATCGACACGCTGGAATCCTGGTCCGCCTATCCGCCGGACCTGATCGCGCTTTCGAGGACGCTGAACGAAGTCAGGTATCCGTCTGGCCCGCTGCGGCGCGCCGCCTCGCTGCTTGTTATCGCCAAGGCCGCGATCGCCCACCCGCTTCGTACGCCCCGCCGCCTCCTCGGGGTGGCGCGGCTCAGAAACCCGGCTCCCGAAAGGAACCGCGTCGCAGCCGAACCCACCCGTTCGCGGGCCGCGGAATTGGGGACCTCCCTCGGCGTATGAAAATTCTCCATACCTCCGCGTTCTACCATCCGCGGTCGGGCGGCGCCGAAGAGGTCGTGCGGCAACTCTCGGAGCGCTTGGCCGCGCGCGGCCACGACGTGACCGTGGCGACCACTTCTCTGGCTGACCGACAGGCGCACGTCCACAACGGGGTCCGCATCGCACAATTCGATATCCACGGTGTTTGCGGGCATTCGGCTCTGGGGATTCGCGGCGAAAAATCCGCGTTTCAAGATCTCCTTCATATCGGGGACTGGGACGTGATCATGAACTACGCCGCCCAGACCTGGCCGACCGATCTTACGTGCCGTGTCCTCTCGCGATTGAAAGCAAAGACCGTGCTGGCGGCGTGCGGGTACTCGGGTCTCATTGGGGTTCGCCCGCTCCTCTACGAAGGTTATTTCCGCCGCCTGCCGCACTATCTCCGGCAGTACAGCGCCGTGGTCTATCACTCCGGTGTTTATCGCGACAAGGCATTTGGCGACGCGCATGGCATCCGTCATTTCCAGGTGATTCCGAACGGCGTCGATTCTTTGGAGTTCGAATCCAGCGCCGTCGACTTCCGCTCCGCATACGGAATCGAAACCCGCCGTCTGCTCGTCACAATCGGGAACCACTACTCCAACAAGGGGCACGATCGCGTAATCGATGCGTTCGAGCAACTGGCCGACCCGGACGCCACCCTCGTAATCGTCGGCAAGCCGTCCGCGCCGTGGTTCCGGAGTTGCCACCGGACTTGCATGAGCTCCGCAAACCGGAACCCCCGCATTCTCCTCCTGGACCACGCCCCCCGCTCGCACGTGGTCGCGGCGCTGCTGGCGGCGGACCTGTTTCTCTTTGGCTCTCATATCGAAGCCTTCCCTCTGGTCATCCTCGAAGCCATGGCCAGCCGCACCCCGTGGATTGCGTTTCCCGCCGGCAACATGGAAGAGCTCCACGGCGGCCTCGTGGTTCACTCCTCCGTCGAAATGGCGTCCGCCGCACGGCGACTGTTGGACGACCCGGACGCGCACGGTCAATTGGCCGAAGCCGGCTACCGTACCCAGCGCCGTGACTACGACTGGGAGAGCATCGTCGACCGCTACGAGGACTTGTACGAATCGCTGGTAGCCGGAGAATTCGCGCCAGACGCCCAGTCGGCGAACCTCGTCGAGGCGCGCCCATGAACATCCTCGCCGTCCAGCCCTTTGCCGACGGAATCGGCCACTACGGCCCGTACGCAACCCGCCTCTGCGGCGACTTCTGTGCGCGCGGCCACCGCGTGACGCTCTGCGCGAACACCCGGCCAGACCGCGAGCAGCACCCCTTCGAGATCGTCGTCATGAATTTCGCGCTCCGCCCTTTTGAGGACGTCAGGCGAACGCGCCCGCTTCACTGGCTGTGGGGACGCATCGGCGCCAACCTGCGAACCCTGCGCGCGGCCTTGCGGATCTCCGGCGCGTCCGATGTCGTCCAGTTGTTCTCTTACGAACTCGTTTCCACCGCGATCGTCCTGATGCTGTGGCCGCCATCGCGCCCGGTCATTCTCGAAATCGCCGCCCCAAACTTCGATGCCTCGAAGCACTACGGCGCGCTTTCCGAACGCCTCTGGCGACGCATCCAGAAGCTCGCGCTGCGCTACCTGGTGCGCTATCGGCTCGCGGCCATCAACGTATACAGCGCGGCGCATGCGTCCGAACTACGCCGCCAGCTTGACCTTGCGCCGCAGTTTCCGGTCCGCGTCACCGCGGATTCGCGCGTGCCCGTCGAATCCTCGATCGATCGCGCCCAAGCCCGATTGCGCCTCGGGCTGGACCCCGCCGCCACCGTCTTTCTATTCTTCGGAACCATCCGCCGCGACAAGGGGCTCGACAACCTGATCACGGCATTCCGCGCGCTTCCTGAATCCTGTCATTTGTTGATCGCCGGAAAGCCGCTCGACCTCGCCGGACCCGCAATCGCGGACCCGAGAATCACCGCCCGCTACGACTTCATTCCCGCCAACGAGACAGAACTGTACTTTGCCGCCGCCGACGTCCTTGTGCTTCCCTATGAATCGTTCTACTCGGGGTCGAGCGGACCTCTTTTCGATGCCTGTGCCCACGGGCTTCCGGTCGTGGCGTCTCGCGTGTCCGAGTTGGGCCGCCTCGTTACGGAGCACGGCTTAGGGATTGCCGTCGAACCCGGCAGCGTAGACTCGCTCGGCGCCGGACTCGCCGCCTTTGAAGCCGCCGCGTCCGGCCAGCGCGAGCAGTGGAGCCGGAACGCCAGCCGGTTGATCGAACTCGTATCCTGCGACGCCGTTGCCGACAGCTACATCGCCCTGTACGAATCGCTGGCGTCTGGGAAATCATGACAATCTGGCTTTTCAATCCCTACGGTCCGATTCCTGGGGAAGCCTGGCGCGACTACCGGTTCACCATGATCGCCGAGACGCTCGCCGCGGAAGGGCATCGCGTCATCTGGTGGACCGCCGCGTTTTCGCATCATTTCAAGAGGCACCGCAGCTTCGAATGGAAGGACATCGACGTATCACCGGAATTCACGGTCCGTCTGGTCCCAACGCCCGCGTATCGCCGCCATATCGGATTCGGACGTCTTTGGTTTGAGTTGGTATTCGCCGTTCGTGCGTGGCGGAAGGCCCGGACCGAGCCCGCTCCATCCGTCGTTCTCTCGACCGATCCGCCGCAAGTTCTTGGTGTGCTTGGCGCCGCGCTCGCGAAGCATCACCATGCACGGCTCGTCATCGACGTCATGGACCTATGGCCTGAAATCTTCGCCATGGCCTTTCCCAAATTCCTCCGGAAGTTTGCGCCGCTGGTTTTTGCGCCACTCTACGCCATCCGCCGCCGCAACTTCCGCCGCGCGGACGCGCTGACCGCGCTCTGCGACACGTATATGACCGTCGCCCGCCGCGCGGTCTCGGCCGACACTCCAACTCAAATCATCTACAACGGAATCCGCATGGCAAACCTACGATCCAAAACTTCCAATCCGAAACCCGTCGAACTTCCGGTCCGCCGCGACAACGAAGTCTGGGCAATCTATGCCGGAACGCTCGGCGACAATTACGACATCCCGACCTTGCTCGATGCAATGAAGCTCGCGTGGTCGAGCTGCGCTCCGCTCCGCCTGCTTGTCGCCGGCGACGGACCCCTTCTCCGCAAGGTCATAGGCGCATCGCGCCGCAGCGACGCGAACGTCACCTATCTCGGCAAGCTCGATCCCGACACGCTTGCCGCCTACTACGCCCACTGCCAGATCGGCGTCTGCGCCTACGGCGCGGAGTCGAACGTCGCCATGCCCGACAAGGCCTACGACTACATGGCCGCCGGCCTCGCAATCGTCAACTCGTTGCCGGGCGAGCTGGCTTCAGTTCTCAAACAACACGACGCCGGCAGGCCGTACATGGCCGGAAATCCGTATTCCCTCGCCGAAGTCCTCGAACATCTCGCGTACCGCCCGGCCGAGTGCAAGCGACTCGGGGACAATGCGCTCGTGGCCGCGGCTCTCT
>JBDTTK010000257.1:0-6271 GCA_039930685.1 Bryobacteraceae bacterium
CCGGAAGACGGTATAATCCAGCTTGAATTCCGGCGCGCCGCTCGATTCGATCCATTCCGTGAAGAACCACTGCAAGCTCTCGCCGGACATTTGTTCCGCTACTTTACGAAAATCGTTTGTCGACGCGCTCTTATTGGCGTACTGCTCCGGGAACGCCTTGAGGGTCTTCAAAAAAGCCTCGTCGCCGATCACGTAGCGAAGCATGTTCAGGACCGCGGCGCCCTTGCCGCCAGTTGCCGCCCAGTATTCGGGCGAGTAATCCTCAAGCCGCGCGGACTGGATGAGCGGAGGCTGTTCGACCGTCAGAGCTTCAATGTAGGCGTCGTGAATCTTGATCTCGAAGAGGCCGGGGTTCGACTGCTCGAGATACTGTAATTCGGCGTATCGCGTCAGGCCATTCACCCACCACAGGTGGTTCCGCGTGGCGGGCGACACCATGTTGCCCCACCACTGGCGCGCAATCTGGTTCACCAGTAGGTCCGTCCGGACGGTCTTTCCGATCCCCCTGGGCGAAAGGAACAGCACTCCAGGAGCGGAGTAGCCGTCTGGAGCGCCCTTTTCGGTTTCGACGACGATCAGGTTAGCTTTCGGCGCGAGGCCGTACAGATTAGTCAGGAACGCCATCACCTTGCCGATTTCTTCCCCGTATGCGGCGGCCATCTCAGCCGTGTCGCGCAGGAAGAACGTGGTAATGACGCCCCCGCCGGAGAGGGCTTTGGGCTCGCCCTTGACGACCGCGATACTTCCGGGAAATGACGCCGTAGACGCTTTGAAGCGGTAGGCCACCTTGTCGGCGGGCGCGGTGTCGGAGGTTTCGACTCCGCTGGCGATTGCGCGGAAGCCGGCGGGAACAACAATACGAATGTCGGCCGTGAAGCGGTCCACCGTATAGTCGTTCACGGGGAACCAACGCGATGGATACATCAGAAAGGCGTGGTCCTGTTGAATCGCTGCGAACTTGATGCCGTAGACCGGCGATTCTTCGGCTCCTGTCAGCCGACCGTCGTAGGTGAATGTGAGCGTGCTCGGTTTGCCTTTCGGAAGCGCGTCCGGAAGCGAGAGGCGAATTTGCGAATTCTCCGCCGAGCGCGATGCCTGCAGCTCCCGGCCACTGTCATCCACTATCTTCGGAAGCGACAGTGCATTGTTGAATTCGAACTGGAGGATGGTTGCATCTTCCTGCGGAACAAATCGCATTTGGACGTTGGCGGTAATGGTCTGCGTGCGAGGGTTGATTTCCGCGTCAATCGTGTAATGTTCGACGTCGATGCGGGAGCTTCGCCGCTCCTGCGCCGCTAGCGTTCCCGCAAAGAGGAGGACGGCCGCCAGAATGCAACCAGCGGCAGGCCAACGGCCGATCGGCGAACTACGACGAAACATTTTCGAAATCCCTCCGCGATAGCTTCTTGTCCAAGAGCTTTTCGATCTCATTCGCCGCCTTCTCCATCGGGTCCTGTTCGCCGCGCAACCTATCTGTCAATTTCACCAGTTCCGCCCGCATCGCGTTCCGGGCGGGTTCGTCGTGTAACAACCGGTCGACTTCGCCGGCTAAATTTTCCGGAGTCATTTGACCCTGGATCCATTCGGTCACCACCCGGCTCGAACCGGCCTCTGGCAGGACGTCGCCGCCTGCCACCAGGTTGACCATAGTGACGTGTGGAACCCGCACCAGACGGCTTCCTAAAAACCAACTTACCGCGTTTACCCGGTAAAAGGTCACCATTGGGGTCCCCAGCATCGCCGCTTCCATCGTCACCGTTCCGGATGCGGCAAGCGCAACTTTCGCCTGTGCCAGGACGTCCCAGGTGGCCCCTTCAATCACTTGGATGGACGCCGCGCGAATGCGTTCCGAAAAATTTGGCTCGGAACGTGCAGTAAATCCCTCGGGAAGTGCCAGAACAAAATCGAGATTGGGGTTCCTGGATCGCAAAATGGCCACTGTTTCGAGCAGAGCAGGCAAGTGGCGTCCTACTTCGCCTGGACGGCTACCGGGCAAAATCGCAACAAAATCGGCCGGAAGTTCGACCCCGCCCCTCGGCTTGACGATGCGGGTCAATGGGTGGCCGATGTAGGTCGCGTTGACGCCTCGCAGGCGGAACCAGGATTGCTCAAAGGGGAAGATACAGAGAAGAACATCGATCAGCCCGGGGAATGCCCGAACCCGATTCTCCCGCCAAGCCCAGACTTGCGGCGCGACCAGATAGACCACGGGAATCCCGCGCTTCTTCAGTTGCCGCGCCACGCGAAGGTTGAAATCCGGACTGTCGCACAGTATGGCCAAATCCGGCTTGTGCTTGTCAGCGGAAGCGAGGAGCTTGCGGAATTCGCCATGGATTCGAGGAAGGTGGGCTATCACCTCGACGAGTCCTACAACAGCGAGACTCTTTGCATCGACGACCGCTCGCACACCCGCGGTCTGCATTCGGGGGCCGGCGCAGCCGAAGAATTCCGCCTCGCAATGGCGGATCTGGAGCGTTTCGACAAGCCGCGAAAGATACAGATCCCCGGATGCTTCGCCAGCCGAGACGAGGATCTTAAGCGCCACAGTCTCTAGTATTGACGATCGGCCGTCCCGGGAGGCACTAGAAGAGATTCGCAGGGCCCGTGTTAGCGGTCCCTAAGGGCGAAGCGCCGGCGGCTTGTCAGGCTTCGATCGCCGTTCTCGACGCTCACCTGGATGGTGGACTTGGAGGCCGCCACCTCAACCGTCAGACTCCAATGGTTCCGGATCGTCGCCATGATCTTCTCGACGTATTCCGGAATCTCGGCCGCGGAGCGGCAAAAAGCCCCTTCCCCGCCGGTCTGGACGGCAAGTTGCGCCAATCCATTCTGATACGCCTGATTGATGGCATCGGATCGAAAATCCAGATGGACGAAAAAGAAGGGTGTCTGAAAGGCACCGAGTGAGGTGCCGACCTTGAGAATCTTCTCGCGGACCAGGGCGTCCGGAAAACGCCGGCTGAGGTCGCGTGAGTCGCTCGAATTGATCACCGGATTCGTGAAGTCCTCGCGGTAATTGTAGATACTGCCGTCCGTGATGTAACAGAGAGCGATTCGGGGCGATGTTCGGTTGAGTAGAGAATCGCCAAGACGGGCGGCGGATTCGATCGTGTCGAGAAGGCCTGCTTTTCCCGCCACCGGATAGGCGTGGAGCGCTTCGATAATGCGGCCGCGAACGGGCGTCGGATCCACAAGTACTTCCAGCGCATCCTGCGCTTTCAGTAGACCGATCCAGACGTTGTCAGGCAGCGCTTGAATCTGAGCGGCGAGCGTCTGCCGCGCGTCGTCCGCGAACGCTACATTGCCTGTCAGGTCAAGAACCAGAAGGATCATCAGATCGTCCGACGGCCCCTGCACCCGGACAATCCGCGCCGGATCGCCGTCGACCAGAACTTTGAAGGAGGCCCGATTCAGATCCTCTCCCTGGACCGGCACCCGGATCCGCTCGCGAGATGGCCGCTTCGGTGACGCGACGGCCGGAAGGGTAGCCAAAGAGGAGGCCAGGAAAAGACGGCGGCGCATCAGAAGCTGAATTTCAACCCCAGCTGAATCACTCGCCCGCCGCGCGATCCGATAATGTGGCCCGCATTCAGGTTTGGGGAGGATGCCGGACCGATGGTCGTATCCGGATCGTTCCAGTTGGCGTGGTTCGTAAAGTTGAACCCGGTGGCCGACAGCTCGACAGTACGGCCAGTGTCGACCGCGATGCGCTTGGTCACTGCAAGGTCGTGATTCTGATTGCCGGGCGTCCGCAAACCCGGATTCGTGCGGGATGCGTTGCCCGTCGTGAACGGCGCGGGCTGCTCGAACGCCGCGGGGTTGAACCAAAGAGCGGGACCTTGGTCGGCCACGTGCGGATCCACTCCTGGGACGACATTGACGTTCAGCGCGTCTACTACGTTGCCTGTGTTGTTAAACATTGGCCGCAGTGCGAGCGGTTCACCGCTGAGGATGGACGTCATACCGCTGACGGACCAGCCATCCACAATCGCCTTCCTCCAATCGGAATAATTCAGGAATGGCTTGTTGGCGCCGAACGGCAAATCGTAGGCGTAGTTGATCGAGACGCGGTGGGGGTCGTTATACGCCGTGAGTGCCCACTCATTCGAGCGGTTGAAGTAATCCTGCACGCCGTAGGGCCCTGAGTAATCGTCGAGTTGCTTGGAATACTCATACGATGCGCTGACGAACAGGCCTTCGGTGGTGCGTTTCTCGAGGCGAATCGAGGCCGAATTGCGCTTGTAGTTTCCGATCGGCCAGGATCCGCCCACATCGAAGCGCCGGAACTGCGGATATGGACGCAGTGTGCTGTTAAAGGCGTCATCGTTCAACTGGTCGCGGAACGCAAGTGCGGAGAGCGGTACCGCGTTGGGATTCGCAGCGCTGTTCCCGACGTACAGGTTCTCGCCCTCGGCATGGCCGAGGCTGATCCAGACATGGGTTTGCGCGGGCAGTTCCCGCTCGACGGTCAGTGAAGCGTTCTGATAGATCGGCTGCCGTCCAGAAGGTTCGACGAGGTCAGCGACGGTTCCGTTCACGGCGTCCGGACGCAGGTCCGGCAGCGGATGCTCGATCGGCGGCAGCCCCTGTTCCAGCACCATCGCCGGAGCGAGTTGGGGGTTCGGCGAAACGTGCGTCGGCGTCCCGTTGAAGCCTTGCGTGGCCCACTGCGTGGTGTACATCGGCGACGGCTGCGAACTCAGCCGGTAACCAAGCCGCATGACCGTCTTGCGGTCGCCCGGGCTATAGGCCACGGAGACGTTCGGCTCAGGACGCACGGCAACGGGTTGGAACGCGTGTCCCGGCACGAGAGCGCCCGGCGCGCCATTGGCGGGGTTGATCGCGGTGAGGTCGATGGTCGAATAGCGGTCGTATTTTTCGGTGCGCGGCGTAGTTACCGCCAGATTGCAGCCGAAGTTGAGCGACAAGCCGTCCGTCGCTTCATACTGGTCCGACAACGATACGTTGGCGATGCTTCGCCGCCAGTAGGAAGGCGACTGAACCACATCCTGCTGTGCATAGTCACTCAAGCCCAGTAGATAACTCGCAAAGGAGTTGCCGGTGTTGTCGATACCCGGGAGCGAGGTGAGACCCTGGGAAAAATGGAAATTGCCTTCTGGATAGGCAGGCAGAAATGCGTCTACCCGAAATTTGGTGAGGCGTGCATCCCAACGCACGGTGTGTTTTCCGGAGCGTAGGGACGCCGTATTTCTCACCGAAAAGTTGGTCCGGGAGCTTCGGGCCGTTGGATGCGACCGCCCCATCCCCACGTATTCGTTGAAGCGGAAGACCGGGACAGGCTGTGCCTCTCCGGCGCGGCCCGAAGAGTCGTTGTCGCTGAACAGATCGGTCGTGAACACATTGGTGAGATGAGGTGACGGCGAAGCCGTATAGGTGACGCTGATGCCGCGGGCGCGAAAGTCGCGATCGTTGCCACCCGGGTCGGCGGCAGTCACAAAGATGCGAGGCGCGCCGGCAAATCCGGTCGAATAGGACAAGTTGGCGCTCACCCGTTGGCGGTCGCCAATCGTATGGTCCACCTTCGCGATGATTCCGCTGGCGCGGTTCGTCTCAGGCGACACCGCGAAGAAATTGTTTTGGAAGTACGGACCTGCATTAGCGTTTGCCGCTGGGTACATGGTCAGAAGCTGACGCGCGACGGGATCCAGGCGGCTGACCGGAATCCGGTTGCCGGAGAACGGATCGCGGAGGTATTGGAGGTTCGCCGGGGAAACAGGCTGGCCGGGATCGAAATCGGGGTTCGGCCGAGTCGTTGCCGGATCGTAGATGGCAAGTTGCTTCCCGGAGGCATCCACGGTTTGGGAGAAGTCGCCGGTTCTTTCCAGCGCGATCGGAATGGTCCTCAGCGACGACCGGGAAATCCTCTCGCGTACAGCCTCCCACGAGAAGGAAAAGAACGTGCCCCGCCTGCCGTTAAAGAGCTTCGGGATGACCACAGGGCCGGCAATATTGAACCCAAACTGGTTCCGCCGAAGTAACGAGGCATTCTCCCCGCGCTGGCGGATTTCGTGCGGCACCGCGTCCAGGATGTCGTTCCGCCAATTGTTGAAGACACGTCCGTGCCACTTAGGGCCCACGGCGGAGGCGCTTTTGGCCCGAACGGGGGAGTCAGCCCGGAGCCCCATGGCCCGCGTTTGCGACTTGAACTCGTCGGCCGCCTTGGCCAGTTCTGAAACTTGCCCAGGAATTGGAGTAGGAAGGGGAGCGTCCGCACTTGCGAACGCCGTTCCAAGGATGAGCACCATTCCGG
>JBDTTK010000258.1:0-6263 GCA_039930685.1 Bryobacteraceae bacterium
GCTGCTCGACTGGCTGCGACAGCGCGCGCTGCCGGAAGAGGCGAGGATGGCGGATTCCGCCTATGCGGGCGCGGTGGCCGCCGAGTTCCTACGGTCGCTCGCGGAAAACGGGACGACGACGGCGCTGGTGTTCGGGGCGCACTTCCGGCCGGCGATGGAGGTGTTCTTCGAGGCGGCGGCAAAGTCCGGATTGCGAATCGCGACCGGGCTGGTACTCTCGGATCGCGGACTGCTTCCGGAACTGCTTCAGAGTCCCGAAGCGGCTTACACAGATTCCTCCGAACTGATCCGGCGGTTCCACGGTACCGGGCGCCTCACTTACGCGGTGACGCCGCGCTTCGCGCTATCGACCTCCGAGGCGATGCTCGCAGTCTGCGGAACCCTGCTGCGCGAGCATCCCGGCGTCCTCTTCCAAACGCACATGAACGAGAACGTTCGCGAGATCGAAGAGGTGAGGCAGGCATTTCCCTGGGCGAACGATTACCTGGCGGTGTACGAGAAGTTCGCGCTGACGGGAGCGCGTTCAGTACTTGCGCACAACGTGCATCCGTCGGACAGCGAACTGGATCGGCTGGCTGCATCGGGCACCTCGGTGGCGCATTGCCCGTGTAGCAACGGCGCCTTGGGCAGCGGGCTGTTTCCGTTTCGCCGCCACTTGGCCGCCGGAGTGCGCGTCGCGATGGGAACCGATGTCGGCGCGGGAACCGGATACAGCCTCTGGAAAGAAGGGCTGCAGGCATATATGGTGCAGAGGCTCTCGGTAGATGGCCTCGCGCTGACGCCCGTGCAGCTTCTCTATCTTTCGACGCTGGCCGGCGCGGAGGCGCTGGGTATGGCGCACGAGACCGGCGACCTGACGCCGGGCAAGTCGGCGGATTTCGTGTACTGGCGCGCGCCATCGGGCAGCCCGCTCGAAGCAGCCGTGGCGCGGGTTGAAGATCCGTCTGACCTGCTGGCGGCTTTCTTTACGCTGGGAAGCGCGCAGTGCGTGGGCGAGGTCCGCGTCGGTGGAGAAGTAGTTTTCTCGCGCTCGGGAGCGTAGTCAAGCGTAGTGAATCGTGGGCCGGGTTCTCAGAGGGCCGGGCAATCTGTCTACGCTGGTGACATGCCCCTCAAGCACCTCGGCTTTACGCGGAGCGCATGCCACCGCGATCACGCGGTTCTGACGCCGGATACGTTCGTCCGGGCGCCGCTGCCCGGGATGAAACAGGCGACGGCCATTCTCCATGCTTCCGCGCGCATGGGCGCGGCGTTCTCCGAGTACACGGCAGAGCTCGAGGCCGGCGGGGTGCTTGGGCCGACGGCCGCGCAGAGGTTCCTGTTTGTGTTGAGCGGATCGGTGATCCTCGAGTTCGGCGGGGAAGCGCACTCTTTGCGCGCCGACGGCTACGCCTTCCTGCCTGAAGGATGCGCGCACGCTGTGACAGCTTCCGAGCCCAGCCGCGTCGAAGTGATCGAGAAGCCGTATGTGCGGCTGGCGGGCGTGTCAGACCCGTGGCCGCTCGCGGGGGACGAGCGCGCGGTGGCCGGCCGTCCGCTTGGGGGCGATGACGGGTTAAACGTGCGAACGCTGCTGCCCGCGGATCCGGCGTTCGATATGGCGGTCAACACGATGATCTACGCGCCGGGTGCGACGCTGCCGATGGTCGAGATCCATGTGATGGAGCACGGCTGCCTGATGCTCGAAGGCGAAGGGCTGTTCCGGCTGGCGGACCAGTGGTATCCGGTGACGGCCGGCGATTTCACCTGGATGGGTCCATATTGTCCGCAATGGTTCGCGGGTTTGGGGAAGGCGCGGGCGCGCTACCTGATTTACAAAGACTGGAACCGCGCGGGATGAGGGCGAGCCTCAATCGGTGGAGCCGGTCGGCACGGGCGCGGACCGTGTTTTCCGCGAGTGCAAGTACTGAATAAGCAACGGGACGAGCGAAACCAGTACGACGAGGATGACCACTTTCTCGAAATGCCGGCGGATGAGGGGGATTCCGCCGAGGAGATAGCCCAGGGTCACCATCGAGAACACCCAGCCGACTCCGCCTACGACGTTGAATGACAGGAAGCGCAGGTAGTTCATGCGTCCGACGCCGGCCATGAAGGGCGCGAACGCCCGGACGACCGGCACGAACTTCGCATAGATCAGGGTCTTACCGCCGTGCTTGGCGTAGAACTCCTGCGTTTGCGTCACGTATTCGCGCTTGAAGATCTTCGAGTCCGGCCGGTTGAAAATGGCAGGTCCGGTCCGGTAGCCCAGATAATAGGCGAGTTGGTCGCCCAGGATCGAGGCTGCCATGAGAGCCAATCCGATCGCGACAATATTGAGTTCGCCCACGCCGGCGACGACGCCAATCGTGAAGAGGAACGAATCACCGGGAAGAACGATACCAATCAGCAGGCCTGTTTCGACAAAAACGACCGAACACAGGAACAGGTAGCCGTACCAACCGGAGAAGATCGTGCTCAGCAGGTGGATGAGCTTCTCAGGAGTCGTGAGGGTCGAAAGAAGCTCGAGGAACCACTGCACTAACTGGTCCTGGATGCGGCCAGCCTGCGGATGACGTCGGCGTGCCGCTTCACTTTGCCCTCTTTGATCAACTTCGCGAGGATGCTGTCGTAGAGAAGTTCCTTCTTCTCTTCGGCCTGCTTGGCTTTGATCGCGACGATGATCGATTCGCGGTCACGCTCGAGCGTGCTCATGTCAGGCGGCGTCTTGCCGGTGACCTTGGCAATGATGTTGCGGCCCTGGATCATCATGGGTCCGAACGTCGAGCCGGAGGGAAGCTTGAAGGCGTCCTCCAGGTAAACGGCCGCGCCGATTCCTTCGACGGCGTCCTGATGGCCGAACTCAGCCGGGGACTTCACTTCGAGGCCTAGGGACTTGGCGATCTTGTCGAACTCAGCAGGGTTCTTCTTCAGTTGCTCGGCCGTTTCTTTGGATTTGTCGGTCGCGAGGACCTGGGCTTTCTCGGCGGTGAGCGCGTCTTTGACCTTGTCCTTCACTTCATCGAGGTCCTGTAGGCGCCCCGGGAAGATCTCGGTGCAGGTTCCGACGACAAGGCGATTGGCGGGCAGTTGAATGATTTGCGTGACTTCGCCCTGCTTGATCGAGCCGATGGCGGTGTCGACTTCCTGGCTCGCACCGATGACGGGAATCGGGTCTCCGCCGCCGGCCTTGGGAACACTGATGAACTGGAGATGCAGCTTGTTCGCGATCTGCTCACCCTGCGTCGGAGCCTTGGTGAGCTCGGCGCGCGCCTGGTCAGCCAGCGTTTGCATTTTCTCGTAGAGCGCGGATTTCTGAACTTCGCTAGCCAACTGCGCCTTCACTTCTTCGAACGGCGCGACGCGCGGAGCCTGCTTCTCGAGGACCTCAACGATGTGGTAGCCGTACTCAGTGGTAATGACGCCGCTCAATTCTTTGACTTTGGTGTTGAACGACGCGTCTTCGAAGTTCTTGACCATCTGGCCGCGAACGACCCAGCCGACATCGCCGCCCTTCACTTTGGATTGCGGATCTTCGGAATTCTCTTCGGCCAGCTTGGCAAAGTCCGCACCGGACTTGAGCTGCTTCAGGAGGCCTTCGGTTTTGGCTTTCAGGGCGGCCTTCTCGGAATCCGGCTTGCCCTGGGTCATGATCAGGATGTGGCGGACGTGAACGCGCTCCGGCGTGCGGAAGCGGTCCATCTGCTGGGCGTAGGCGGCGCGCAGTTGCGCGTCCGGAACGGTAAGCGTTTCGGCCACTTTCTGTTCGTCGATCAAGATGAGTTGGTAGCCGCGCTTTTCCGCCACGCGGTAGTTCGTCCGATTTGCCTTGAAGTAGTTTTCGATGTCGGCATCGGTCAGTTTGACCTGCGACTTGAACTTGTCGGGCGAGAACGCGATGTACTGAACGGTAGCCTTTTCGGTCCGTCGTGCGACTTCTTCCCTGACCTGCGCGTCGCTGACGATTCCCCATTCGAGACCGACGCTCTGGAGCTTCTTCAAGTACAACTGCTCGCGGACACCATCGATGAGTTCTTCGAGGGTCTTGCCTTCCTGCGCGAGCGCCTGCTGGACCATGGCCGTTTGAAAGACGCCATTCTGGAAGAAATTCGGGCTGTTCAATTGCATGAACGTGACGACTTCATCGTCGGTGACGAGGAAGCCCTGGCGTTCGGCCTCGTAGGCCACGGCGCGCTCCATGATCATGCGGTCGATGAGCTGCGGGACGTAGGCGCTCATCATCTCAGCAGGGATCCGTTTGCTTTGGAGCATCTGCTGGATGATGGCCTGTACCTGCATGACGGTGATCTTGTCTTTGCCGATTTCGGCAACCACCGTGTCGCCCGCATTGCCGACGTTCGAACCAAATCCCGGGATCAGGGTGATCACCATCGACAACGCGACCATGACCAGCAGCCCGCCGAGAAGATAACGCACAGCTTTATCCCGGCTACGAAACAAATCGAACATAAACTTGGTTGAACTCCTCTGGAGGGGGCGCAGAACGCCTTCCGTTAGTATACCCAATCCTACTGCCGGCCTGGGGCGTCAGGAGGCGGTTCCGCGACAGCGAAAGGCCATCCTGGGCCGGGGTGAAATGCAGGTGGGACGGCTTGGGATTCCCTCCCTGGATTGGACGCGTCCCGTGAGGGAGTCGTTAGCTGCGGATTACGGGCTTCAGCGTCGGATCATGAGATCGCCACGCAGAGTTCGCGCAGATCGTCTATTTGTACGCCGCGATGCCCGTGACGCGCTCGCCGATCACCAGGGTATGGATATGGTCGGTGCCTTCGTAGGTTTTGACCGTTTCGAGATTGCACATATGACGCATGATCGGATACTCGTCCATGATGCCGTTGCCGCCCAGCAGGTCGCGCGACTGGCGTGCGCATTCAAGCGCCATCAGGACGTTATTGCGCTTGAGCATCGAGATATGGGCCGGCTCCAGTTTGCCTTCGTCCTTAAGGCGTCCGCAGTGGAGCGCAAGGAGTTGCGCCTTGGTGATTTCGGTCACCATGTCGGCGAGTTTGAGCTGGACGAGTTGATGCGAGGCGATGGGGCGGTCGTCGAACTGCTTGCGGAGGATGCTGTACTCGCGCGCGGTCTCAAAACAATCCATGGCGGCGCCGATGACGCCCCAGCCAATCCCGAAGCGGGCTTGCGAAAGGCAGCCGAGCGGACCCTTCAATCCGCGTGCGCCGGGGAGCATGGCGCTTTCCGGCAGCTTCACGTCGGAGAGAGCCAAAGACGCAGTCACGGAGGCGCGCATCGAGAGCTTGCCGTGGAGTTCGGAGGACGTGAATCCGGGAGTGCCTTTTTCGACCAGGAATCCGCGGATGCCGTCTTCGGCGCGCGCCCAGATGACGGCCACGTCGGCCACCGTGCCGTTGGTGATCCAGGTCTTCTCGCCGTTCAGAATCCAGTTGGAGCCGTCTTTGCGGGCCTTCGTGAGCATGCCGGCGGGGTTCGATCCGTAGCCGGGTTCGGTGAGTCCGAAACAGCCAATCGCTTCGCCGGACTGCAGCTTGGGCAGCCAGCGGTCTTTCTGGGCGTCGCTGCCATAGGCGTAAATCGGATACATGACGAGCCCGCCCTGGACGGAGGCAAAACTGCGGAGTCCGGAGTCGCCGCGCTCAAGTTCCTGCATGAGGATCCCGTACTCGACGTTGGACATACCGGCGCAGCCATAGCCTTCGAGGTTGGCTCCGAAGAAGCCCAGGCGGCCCATCTCGGGGATGAGTTCCTTGGGGAAACGGCCGTCGCGGAAGCAATCCCGGATTACCGGGATCACGCGGTCTTCGACAAACTGGCGCGCGGTCGCGCGCACCATCTTTTCCTGCTCGTTGAGTAACGAGTCGATCAGCAGGTAATCCACGCCCTGAAATTTTGCCATGTGTGTGAATCTCGTCCGAGGCCTTTAATAGTCGGATGAGAATGCCCATTGTATCGCGGCAAAATCTCAGCGTTTGCCGCTGTAGAGTTGCGACATAAGGCGCCGGCACGGCAACTCCACCGCTCGGGGTTCTAACCATCGCGCGAGGGCAGCGAAGTACGCGATCCATAACACCGACCTCGACCCCAAACGGGCCAAGCATGCCCGGCCCGCGCGGCGGCACGGACGTCTACTTCTGTGATCGGAACCCCAGTCACGCCACTCGACACCAATAAAATCAACCACTTCCCGCAATCACGCGCAGTCGCCGTGCTATAACGCAACCGAAAAGGAGCTTCACACATGGACCGCAAAGCGCGCGCAATCATCAACCGGAAGAACGCCCAGAAAT
>JBDTTK010000259.1:0-6242 GCA_039930685.1 Bryobacteraceae bacterium
CGGGATTTCGATCCTGTATTCAAGCAGAAGGTGATTGACCGCATTCGCGCGGGCGGAAACCGGGGCGGAAACCGGGGGCGGAAACCGTGTCAATCGACGATTGACACAATTCTTTGCAATTCTTTGGACGGACAACGACATCATAATCAATAACCTACAAAGATGAAACCCGATCGTAGGTCGGGCAACCTTGCCGCGCGCAGCGCTCGTGCGCAGGTCCGAAGGACCGGAGCACGCCGTGCCCTCAGAAAACCCCTACTCGCCGATTTTCGGACATCACTAGCTAGGCGATCACGCGATTCGCAGAAATCTTTCCCCCACCGAATCAATAACCTAACCTGTCCGCAAGCCGCAATCCATAGTCACTGATTCCTACAATGGTCACAGAAGGATACCTACACCCAATGACCCGCCAGGAACGCCGCGCCATCAACCGCCAACGCCCAGCTCTCCACCGGACCCGCCACCGCCGCCGGCCTCGAAACCTCCAAAATGAACGCCGTTACCCACGGACTCACCGCCGCGAAACCCTACCTCCCAACCGAGCGGCCCTCCTACGAGGCCTTCGCCGCCGACCAACTCCAGCGCCTCGCGCCGCAAACGCAGGTCGAACACGAACTGTCGCAAACCATCATCGACGCCACCTGGCGCCTCCGCCGGATACCGGCACTCGAAGCCCGCCTCTTCGAGGACGACTCATCGGGAAATGCCACCGACCCGCACAAGATTGTCCGCTCGCTCGACACCCTCTCGCGCCACGAACTGCGCCTCCGGAAGCTCCTCACCGCAGCCACCGCCGAACTCCAGGACCGCCTCGCTATCCGCCGCAACATGCAGAAACAACAAGGCCTACCGTCAACGCCCAAGCAAAGTGGCTTCGTTTTGCAAACTCCCGCGCACGTTGCTCTCAACAACGAGCCGCCGCACTCCATCCACACAGCCAACGCCCCTTCGACGCCTGAAATCGGCATGGCCGGATCGCAATCCTCCAGCCAGGCCGCCTAGACCCCGATCGGGCGCGACTGCGGCCGCGCAATTCCCTACGGCCGAACGGCTTCAACGCCGACCCGCATCGTGTACAACCCGCTGCGGGCGCACAGGTACATTCCGTCGACGCGCTTCAGCGCCATCAGATTGCCGCCTTCGTCGACGACGGCGATCACGCCGCCCGCCTTGTTCTTGTGCGCTTGTGCGACGGCTGCGTCGATGGCTATTACGGCGCCGTCGAGCGTCAAGGACTTCTTGTTGGTTACCTGTCCTTCAGTGCCAAGGGCGAGCGAAAAACAAACGAGTGCGGCGGAAGCAATCTTCCAGAACTTCATGAGCGACTCTCCTGTTTGTGTCGGTTGGGTCGCCCACTAGATTCCGCGGCGCGCCGCGGTTATTCCGATTCGCCGGGAAGAACTACCGTGGCGCGCGTACACCTGCTGAGATCGAAACGGCGGACGTTGTATGCGTTCATGCGCACTTCAAGGACGCACTGCGGAAGCGGATCGTGATCGATGCCGAAGAGTTCATACTCGATCACGGCGGTGCGCTCGCCGGGCCACGCGATGACGCGCTGCTCGACTTCGATGCCAGCCACCTGATAAATCCAAGTCGGCACCGGCTCTATGCGGAAATCGAGCGGATGGCGGTCGCCGTCCAAGAGGAAGCGCGCGCCTTCGACGATCAGCGTCTCCTCTAAGGTCGCCTGCTCCGCCTTGCCTGCCGAAATCAGAATCGTTTCTGACTGTGTCTCCGCGATCGTGGCCGTCATTCTTCTCCGCTTTGCTGGAGAAGCTTGCCGACGAGGCCAGTCCAGCCTGTTTGATGGCTGGCGCCGACCCCCGACCCGTCGTCTCCATGGAAATATTCGTAGAACAGCACGAGGTCCTTCCAGTTTTTGTCGGTGCTGTATGGGCTGTCAGCTCCGTGGACCGGCCGAACCCCATCGCCGTTCTGTAGAAAGATCCGCGTAAGGCGCCGGGATATTTCCGCGGCGACTTCGGAAAGCGTCAAATACTCGCCGGATCCGGTCGGGCACTCGACCTTGTAGTCCTCGCCGAGGTAATGGTGGAACTTCTGGAGCGACTCGATGATGAGGTAGTTCACCGGGAACCAGATCGGGCCGCGCCAGTTGGAGTTGCCTCCAAACAGGCCCGTGCTCGATTCGGCCGGCTCGTAGTCGACGCGGTAATCCATTCCGTTCGCATTCAGGACGTACGGATTGTTTTTGTGGGCTCGAGAGAGCGCGCGAATCCCATAGGGAGACAGGAACTCGTTCTCGTCGAGCAGGAAGCGCAGGACGCGCCGCAATTGATCGCCGTTGACGATCGAAAGCAGCCGCCGGTGCCCAACGCCTGAGGTCTCCATGCTGGCGACATTCGCGGTGAGATCCGGCCGGTTTTCAACGAACCATTCCAAGCGTCTCTTGAACCCCGGAAGCCGATTCATTAGTTTGGGCTCGAGCGTTTCGACCGCATACAGCGGAATCAGGCCGACCATTGAACGAATCTTCATCGGAAGATGCGCGCCGCCCGGCAGGTGAAGGACGTCGTAGAAGAACCCGTCCTCGTCGTCCCACATTCCCGTGCCGTCGCGGCCAAGATGGTTGATCGCGTTCGCGATGTGAAGGAAGTGCTCCCAGAATTTACTCGCCACATCCTCGTAGGCCGGATCGTCCTTCGCCAGTTCCAGCGCGATCGCCAGCAGGTTCAGGCTGTACATGGCCATCCAACCCGTGCCGTCCGCTTGCTCCAGATGGCCGCCAGTAGGCAGCGGAGCGCTGCGGTCAAAGACGCCGATGTTATCGAGACCAAGGAATCCGCCCTGGAACACATTGCGGCCCTCGGCGTCTTTCCGGTTCACCCACCACGTGAAATTGAGAAGCAGCTTGTGGAAGATTCGTTGGAGAAATACGCGGTCGCCGACGCCGCGCCGCTTCTTCTCGATCTTATAGACGCGCCACGCGGCCCAGGCGTGCACCGGCGGATTCACGTCGCCGAACGCCCACTCGTACGCGGGAAGCTGCCCGTTCGGATGCATGTACCATTCGCGGACCATCAGCATGAGCTGATCCTTCGCGAATTCGGAATCGACGAGGGCGAGCGGCACGCAATGGAACGCCAGGTCCCACGCCGCGTACCACGGATACTCCCACTTGTCAGGCATCGAGATGACGTCCGCGTTGTACATGTGACGCCAATCTTTGTTGCGGCCGTTGTTGCGTTGGGCGGGCGGAGGCGGATTCGCCGGGTCGCCCTCCAGCCAATCTTTGACCACGTAGTGGTAAAACTGCTTCGACCAAAGCAAGCCCGCGAACGACTGCCGCATCACGTTGCGAGCATCGGCGGACAGCTCTGCCGGTGTCACGCCCTCATAGAATTCATCGGCCTCGCGGATGCGGTCCGCGAAGGTCTGGTCGAATTCCGCGCCGAACACGTCCTTCGAACGCATGTCGTCCGTGAGCCGCAGCCGGACGGTAACGGTCTGCCCGGCGCCGACGCTGAGCGTGTAATGAGCCGCCGCCTTAGTCCCGGTCTTGACTGGATTCACGGCGCCGGACGCGCCATTTACGACGTAGTCGTTGATGCCGTCCTTCGCGAACCGCGCTCCGTTCTCCTGGTTGTGGAGGCGGCGGGTGTTGGTCTCGTTGTCGGTAAAGAGCAACGCCGGCTGATCCTCGCAGACCAGGCGGCGCTTTCCGTAGTGGGCCTCCTGGAGTTCGATCACGTTCGACGAGCAGGCATACAGGGCGGGCTTCGTGCTCCGGCCACCCCAGGACCACGTGTTGCGGAACCAGATGGTCGGGAGCAGATGCAGGTCCGCCGTATCGGGACCGTGATTCGTCACGTTGATGCGGATCAGAATGTCTTCGCAACTGGCTTTCGCGTATTCGACGTGCACATCGAAATAGCGGTTCTCGTGGAACACGCCGGTGTCGATCAATTCGAACTCTCGGGCGTCGCGTCCGCGTTCGCGATTCGCGCGAATCAGTTGCTCATACGGATACGCCGCGTGCGGGTACTTGTACAGATACTTCATGTACGAGTGCGTCGGCGTGCTGTCGAGGTAGAAGTAGTATTCCTTGCAGTCCTCGCCGTGATTGCCTTCGTTGCCGGTTAGCCCGAAGAGGCGCTCCTTCAGAATCGGATCGCGCCCGTTCCACATGGCGACCGCGAAGCAGATCCGCTGATGGCGGTCCGAAATGCCGGCGATGCCGTCTTCATTCCAGCGGTACGCCTTGGACCGTGAGTGGTCGTGCGACAGATACTCCCAGGCGGTTCCGTACTCGCTGTAGTCTTCGCGGACGGTGCCCCAGGCTCGCTCGCTGAGGTACGGACCCCATCGCTTCCAATGTGCCGCCTTGCCGCGCGAGTCTTCGAGTCTCTGTTCTTCTGGGTTCACGTCCATTACTCCTCTAAGGATGATTGCACCGTTGAAGGGCGCGCGAAGGGTTGGATATTCCGAGAAATCTCGGATCCCTGAGAAGGACGCCGGTTCGCCTCGTGGCCCATTGGCTATCGATCGGCAAAGCTATCCCAAAAGAATAGCGGGCAGCGCCCGTCAGGGCCTGCCCGCTCGCTAACCAGAAATGGGATTCGCCTACAGTTCGAGGGTCTTCAGATACGCCTTCATCTGCGGCGCGACCGTCGCCATCATCTCGAGATTCTGATCTCGCGAAAGGTCCGAGATCATATACACGAGATGGCTCTTGCTCTCGAACGCCGCCAGCTGGAAGCGTTGCACGCCGGCCTGGTAAATCGGGATACCCGCCTGCGCCAGCGCCGGAACCAGTTGCTCCGCGTCAAAAGACTCGCCCTCGCCTTTATTCGTCACAACAACCGACAGAATGCGTGAATCGGTCTGGAAAGACAAATGAACGAATTTCCGCCCATGATACCGGCATTGATGGGCCATCATCAACCGGTAGTCCTGGGAGACTCTGCTTCGAACCACCGGAATCAGCCCGGCAAACTCCGGCCCCATCTCGCGCTCCAGATCTTCGATCCTCGGCGGATTCTTGGGATACTTCCGGAACACGGCGCAGTGAATGTGATCGCCCAGCCCGACCCGCATCAGCGTGCCGACTTGCGACGAGACCGTCGCAATATACGACTCCTGCGAGCCCGCAGTGAGCCGTAAGCTTCCCAGTTGGTACGCCACGGCGCCGCCCACGCAGAGAACCACTACCGCGGCGACGGCTGCCCACGGCTGAGTCCAGAAGGCGCGCTGCGGCTTATCCTGTGCCGCGTGCAAATTGGCCCGAATCCTGGATTCGAGGTACGCCGGAGCCTCTACGCTCAGCACGGCTTTCTTTAAACGGTCACTCATGCTTCTTTACCTTCTTGCGCGGCGGCGCCGATTCCGTAGGATTTTGCGACATCCGCCAATTGCTCCCGCAACAGCTTCCGACCCCGGCTGAGCCGCGACATCACCGTTCCAATTGGAATCGCGAGAATCTCCGCCGCCTCTTTGTACGCGAACTCTTCGACGTCCACCAGCATCACGACTGCCCGGAAGTCCGCTGAAATTCGGTCAAGGGCCGTCAGAATATCCTCGTCCGACAATTGTTCGGGAATTTCGGCGGGGGCCGTCAGATTCGCTTCCATGAATTCCTGGGCCTCTTTCAGCACGGGAAAGCGGAACCACTTGCGGCGGTGATGGTTGACGCAATGGAACAGGATCTTGAACAGCCAGGCCCGGCAATTTGTTCCGGTTTCAAACCGGTGGAACGACTTCCATGCCTGGAGATAAACTTCCTGCGCCACGTCTTCCGCCCTGCCACGCTCGCCTAGAATCCGGGTCGCGGTGCGGAAGATATCGTTCAAGTGGGGCATCGCCTCCACTTCGAAACGTTGCTCCATGGAAAGCGGCGAGACGGCCCCCGCGGCCGCCGCGGCAGGGAAGCCGACGACGCCAGGCGCTTTCTTCGCCGGTCCGGATTGGCGATCGTCCATCCAGCTCTCCATTGCATGTAGGGCCGTCATACGCCCTTGAGATGATAGTAGCGAACCCACTTATTCCCATGTCGCAGATTTCCTCGCGTCACGCCCGGCAAATTGCCCCGGGATATCCGGCTCTGGCCGCCAAGTGATTGAAGGATAGATGCTAAGGCGTCGGACAGGGTGGCGGTACAGCACCAGCCCTCCATCCGTCGCTGCTTCCGCACACGCGAATCGTTCGACAAAAACGTCCGGCGCCCGGACGCCCTTTCGATCACGCTCGCCATCGCCCACGGCCTGGAACACGCTCATGCC
>JBDTTK010000260.1:0-6213 GCA_039930685.1 Bryobacteraceae bacterium
TTGGCTTGCGAATGGCATCACGTTCGATTCCGGGGGCATGCTCTACGTCGTGATGCAGGATGCGGAGGGAAGCGTCACCGCGGTCGATGTGAAGACGATGAAGGCGGTCGCGCACTATCCGCTCGGCGACAAAGGCCGCTGCAACGGACTCGCTTTGGACGTCAAGAACCATGTGCTGTTCGCGGCATGCGGCAACTCCGGAAATCCGCCGTCGCAGCCGGCCAAGCCCATGATGGTGATCTTGAGGGCGAAGGACGGAAAGATTCTGGCGAATCTCCCGCTCGCGGGCGGGTCCGATGGAGCCGCGTTTAATCCGGCGACGATGGAAGCCTTCAGCACACATGGCAATGGCACGCTGACGGTCGTCAAGGAGAAGAGCCCGACGAGTTTCGAGGTCGAGCAGAATCTCGACACGATGAATGGCGCCCGAACGGTCACGTTCGACAGCAAGACCGGCCACCTCTTCGCGATGAGCCAGGAGCGCGGACCCGCTCCACCCGCGCCGGCCGGCGAAGGGCGCAGACCGCAGGGCGCTCCGGTTCCGGGGTCGTTCACCATCCTCATGATCGGCAGGTGAATCCTCAGGAGCCCGCCTGTTAGGCAGGGCGGCAAGCGCCTGGCGGCGCCGTGCCCTTTTTCGAATCGCATCTGCCAAGCCTTACGGCTGCTTGTACACGACTCCGTCCTTCATGACGAAGCGGACCTTTTTGATGGTTTCGAAATTGACCAACGGGTCGTCGGTTGTCGCGATCAGATCGGCCGCCATCCCCGGACGCAGAGTGCCCCGCTGCCTATCGACGCCCAGTAATCGCGCGGCCTTCGACGTCGCCATTTGCAGGATATAGGCCTTCGGCAACCCCGCCTCCACGTACGCGTCGATGATCGCGAGCGAAACTTCGCCGCGAGTTTTGCCCGGCACATTGAAGATGATGTCCGAGCCGAATGCCTGCTCGACACCCAGTTTGTTCGCGCGGCGAATGCGATCGAGCGACCGCGCGTACGACCGCTTGATGGTCGCCTCGTCGAGCCCATATTCCGCCAGAAACTCCGGCGTGAAATCCGTGCCGACCAGCGTGACATTGTTCCGCTTCGCGATGGCCAGCACGGCGTCGGACATCTCGAAGCCGTGCTCGATCGAGTCGACGCCGCCTTCCGCGGCATTGCGCGCTCCAGCCTCGGTCACGCAATGCGCCGCGAGCTTTAGCCCGGCGCGATGGGTCTCCTCGGCAATGAACCGGATGTCGTCGGCCGAGTAGATCGCTTTCTGGTCGTCCACCACAATCTTGATGACCTGTGATCCAAAGAAGATGTTTTCGCGAATCGCCTTCTTCAATTCGTCATGCGTGTCCGCAAGGAAGTACTCGGGCGCCATCAGGCCTCGATGCTCCGCATTGTGCGCGTAGCCGCGATCGGACGGTGAATACTGGCCTCCAAACGGCGCGATGATTCGACCCGCGGTGATCATAGTCGGTCCGGGCACCAACCCTTCCGCGATCGCCCGCCGCAGATCCACGTCGGCATAGTTGCCGTTGTTGCCAATGTCGCGGATCGTGGTGAAGCCGGTTTCGAGCATGGTTCGCGCGTTGGCGACTCCCTGAATGGCGCGATAGCCGGTGGTGTTCCCGAGATCGTAGGAGAGTTGCAGTCCTTTGGCCAGTTGACGCGGCAATCCCCGGCGGCTGACGACGCCGTCGCACATATGCGCGTGAGAATCGATGAGGCCCGGCAGCACCGTGTAATTCGAGAGATCGATGACGCGCGCTCCCTCAGGAATCGCGAGATTCGTTCCAATTTCGCGGATCTTGTCTCCCTCGACGATGACGATCTGGTTGGCGACCGTGGCTCCGCGATCGGGGTCCAGTAGCTTGCCGGCTTTGATGACGATGACGGGTCCGCTGGATTTCGCAGGGGGAGCCTGGACGAATTGCGCGGTAAGTGCGCCGCCCGCGATCAAGAGGACGGGGACAAGAAGGCGGAGTCGCATCCGGGAATGGTAGCTCGTTCGTGGTGCGGGGCGTCGGTGTGGGCGGGACAGATGCGGGCCTTCCTCTCGATTCGTCCCCGATGTGTGCGCGGAGCACGGCGGCCAAGGAAGGGAGAACCTGACCGCGAAGCGGAAGAAATTCCATCCGGCGCAATATCCCAACGAGTTAGTCGCAGCGAGTTTGGAGAAGAACGGGCAGGGGCGCTATGCTTAAAAGAAGTTCCCTCCCATGTTTGCAGTTTCCGTAGAACACACCTTTTCGGCCGGTCACGCGTTGCGCAATTACAAGGGCAAGTGCGAGAACGTGCATGGACACAACTATCGCGTTCGGGTCCGGTTTGAGGGCGCGAATCTGAATCCGACCGGGATGCTGGTCGATTTCACCGACGTCAAGCGGGTACTGCGCGCGGCGACCGAGCGGCTGGATCACGAGTTCATCAACGATCTTCCCCCGTTCACTGAGATCAATCCGTCCGCCGAGAACATGGCGAAGTATTTCTACGAAGAGATGGTCAAGGGGATGGAAGGCGTGGCGAACGTTCCGGCGATGCTGAAGGAAGTCGAGGTCTGGGAGACCGACATCCAGAGCGCGGTCTATAAGCCGTAGGGTTGGACGGCTTCGCTTAGCGGTCTCGTTTACCGATGGGCGCTTACTACGCGGCTCTTCTTCTGCCGGTCGCCTGCTACTCGAAGAACTTTTCCACGTCCTCGAACTTTGTCGTAAAGGCGTAGTCCGGCAGGCTGTCGAAAAACACCTGGCCGTAGCGTGTCTTCGTAATCCTGTTATCGAGAATCGAAAGGACGCCGCGGTCGGTCCGGCTGCGGATGAGGCGGCCAAACCCTTGTTTCAGGGCGATCGCGGCCTGGGGAATCTGGTAGTCGTAGAACGGATTGCCGCCCTCGTCGCGGATCGCTGAAATCCGCGCCTCGACCACCGGATCGTTCGGCACGGCGAACGGAAGCTTGTCGATAATCACACAACTCAGTTGTTCGCCCGGAACGTCCACGCCCTGCCAGAACGACGCCGTGGCGAACAGGACGCAGTTGGGCGTCCGGCGGAATTCGTCGAGCAGGGCATTTCGCGGTCCGGTGCCTTGGAGCAGGGTCTCGTAGGAGATCTCGAGCGAGACGCGGTCGTACATCATCCGCATCTGGCTGTAGCTCGTGAACAGGACGAAGGCGCGTCCGCGGCTGGCTTCGAGGATCCGCACGATCTCCTCGGCGGCGTACTTGGTGAACGCGGGATTCTTCGGTTCGGGCAGGTGCTGCGGGACGTAGAGCAGCGCCTGTGTTTCGTACTCGAAGTGGCTTTGGACGATGAGGGTCCGGCCGCCGCGAAGCCCGAGGCGCTTGGATACGAATTCGAAGCTCCCCGCGACTGCGAGCGTCGCCGACGTCAGGACTACGGTTTCGAGGCTATCGAATAGCTTCTGGCTGAGGATCTGCGAGACCTCGATGGGCGTCGCCTGCAAGTACCAGCCGCGTCCGCGCCGTTCGATCCAATGGACGATGGACTTGCGGTCGCCCTCCATCCAGAACTGCAGGTTGGCGGAAATTTCCTTGGCGCGCCGGTTGAGCGGGATGAGTTCCTCGGGCGCCTGCTTGACGAGTTCGAGGTGCGAGCCGATGAGGTCGAGGGCGAGGAGGATGTCGCGGTATTTCTGCTCGTGCTGTTCAAGGAAAGCTGCGTGCTGGTGGAATCCGGTGCGGCCCTCGGCGTCGCCGAAGAGCGAAAAGAAGTTGTGGCTGCGGTCGGAGAGGATCGCGAGAATGCGGTCGAGGTCCTCGGAGCCGAAGTCCTTGCGGCGCGCGAGGGCTCCGATGTCGCGTTCGAGGTCGGTGATCTGGTGTGAGGAGACTCCGACGCCGAAGTAGGCTCCGGCGACGTCCTCGACTTCGTGGGCTTCGTCGAAGATTACGGCGCCATATTCGGGGATGATGCCGCCGAAGTCTTCTTCCTTGACGGCGAGGTCGGCAAAGAAGAGATGGTGATTGACGATGATGATGTCGCTTTCGTGCGCGAGTTGATGCATGCGGGTGAGAAAGCAGCGCTCGTACTGCGGGCACTTCTGGCCGGTGCAGGTGTCGCGGCGGGCGTCGAGCTTGGACCAGACGGTGCTGGTCTCAGGGAGAGTCTTAATTTCGGCGCGGTCGCCGGTTTCGGTGGTCTTTTCCCACTCGCGGATGATCTGGAAATCCGCGACTTCTTCGAGGCCCGAGAGCATCGGTTCCCGCTCGGCGTCGTAGATCTTCTGGCGACACGCGTAGTTGTTGCGGCCCTTCATATAGCAGACGCGGAGCGGCACCTTGAGGTGCTCTTCGAGGAACGGGATGTCCTTGAAGAACAGTTGCTCCTGCAGGTTCTTGGTGCCGGTCGATACGATGACGCGCTTGCCGGCGAGGATGGCGGGGATGAGGTATGCGAGCGTTTTGCCGGTTCCGGTGCCGGCTTCGACGATCAGATGTTTGCGGTCGGTGAGGGCGGCCTCCACGGCTTCGGCCATTTGCAATTGGCCTTCGCGGAACTCATAGTTCGGATGCCACTCGGAGAGGAGTCCGTTGCGGCCGAAGAAGTGACGGGCGGTAAGGCTCTTGGAGGTGGCAGGCATCGGCGGATGACTCCCTCTAGTTTCGCCTAGAGAGCGGCCGCAGTTTGGACTTGGGCGATGTCACCTCTAGTCGAGGATTCCGAGCGAATGATGCGCGGTACGGACTGGGATACTGTTCGTTTCCTGGCCGAAACTCAGGACGTAGCCATTGCAGTCGCGGATCGCGAACTCGGTTATGCCGTACTCCATCTCCTGGAGGCCCCACTCGATTACTACTTTGTTCTTCAACTCGGACCAGAGGGCTTTGACGTCAGCGGGATGGAAGCACAGGACGCCGGTCATGGAGGGGGCGGCCTGGGTGCCGTCGGCGGGTTGGTCGATTGAATAAAACATGACGCCGGCCGCACCGCGGCGGAGGCTGACCCAATTGGGCTGACCGGTCTTGTCCGACATCAGGTTCTCGACCTCGAATCCAAGGGTGCCGGTATAGAAGTCAATGGTCGCGCGGAGATCCAGGACCTTGAGCATCGGCGTGACGCCGGTCAATTCAGTGGGCAAGTATTCCTCCCGGTCATTTTCTATCATGCGTTGGGACACAGCAAGCACAGCCACCTCATCAATGATGACCGTAGTCGCGTTCGCCGGTTTCGACGGCGAAGGGCAGACGGTTTTCCTTGGGCGGCAGCGGACAGGTCGCAAACGGTGTGAACGCGCAGGGCGGATTTTCGGCCTTGTTGAAGTCGAGGATTACGGTGCCGTTCGCGGGGAGATCGGCGTAGAGAAAGCGCCCGGCTCCGTAGGTTCCGTGGGCGGAGGTCTGGTCGCGAAAGATGAAAAAGAGCCGATTCTCTTCGCGCACGGGGTAGAGGCGGACCGGATGACCCTGCCAGGTAAACTCGGCGTAGCCCGGCGCGGCCTCTTCGTTGTTTTGGCCGAGAACGTTCGGCACGCGAATTTTCTTCGGCTGGGCGACGAACTTCGCCACGATGCGCGCCTCCGGCTTGATGGGGTACCACTTCAGCCCGGAGAACTCGCGGAGCATTTTGCTTTCCGGGTCGCGCATGCGGAGTCCGATCTTTTCGCCGCGCACGATCACGAAGAGCTTGAGCCGACCGATGCCGACGATGTCGCGGTTAGGGCGCAGCGGGGTCTCCTGCCCGTCCGCCCCGCGGTAGGTAACGCTGTTGCCGTGGCGTGTGAAGACGCCGGATTTGCGGGGGCCGGCGGGTAGGACGATATCGCTGGCCGGATCCATACCCGCGCGGTTCACGCCTTCCTTGAGCCAGAAGAGACCAGCGACGTTCAGCCAGCCGGTGTCGCTCTTGAGCGTGCGTTCCTGCGTGGTACGCCAGATCTCGATGGATTTGAGGTATTCGTGATTCGGGTCCGCCGCGGCCGCGATCAGCAAGAACGATAGGGCTGGCAGAAGGAGCCGCATGTCCGATGGTACGCCGAATCTTATTAAGGAAGCACTCCCCGGAGACCGGTAACTGGCCTACAGTTGTACTTGTGAGAGTGGTGTTACTCCTGCTTGCCGCGGCCGCGTTCAGCTCCGGCCAAGACCTGACGAACTATTCGATCGAGCGGATCCATGCCGGGCTGCGATTCGCGGAAGGTCCCGCGTGGTCGGGCGAAGGGCTGTTGTTCAGCGATGCGGCCACGAATAAGGTCTATTTCTGG
>JBDTTK010000261.1:0-6209 GCA_039930685.1 Bryobacteraceae bacterium
TTTGAACCGTGCGCCGCAAGGCATGGAAAGGCGGCCGCGCGGATCTCCGGCCAATTCCTGCGGAACTGCGTAGCCAGCCGGCGATGCTTTGCCGTCAACCGCTTCTCGATGGCCGGAGCGCCGCCGAATTCCGCCAAAAGCTCCGCGGTGACGGCGCAGTCGTTGGCGTCGCCTAGAATCTGCTGCGCCTGGCGAATTGCCTCAATCCGAGGCGCGAACCCTGCCGGGTCCAACGGCTCGAACAGCTCCATCGAATATCGCAGCCGCTTACAAGCGATGCGAAACCGGTGGAGGGACTCCGCAGGCGTCCCCGGACCTGCTGCCGCATCACCCTGCGTCCGAAAGTTCTCCTCCATCGGAGGCAGCAGGTCCTGGACAAATGCCGCCGCCGGCTTTGGTGCATCCGCGAGCAGCAGCTTCCCGTGCCACCGCTCCGTCCATTGACGATGTTCCGCGAGCCTTAACCGGCGATCCAGGCGCGCAGCCGCCTTCCACCTCGCTGCGGAGAACGCTTTTCGGATCGACTCGGGCGAACGCGGTCCAGCGAGTACCGCGCCGACATCCAGATCCCTAACCTCGCCGGCGGCTTTCAGCAGCCGCCGAAGCTTTCGCCGCGCGGATGCGACTTCTTTTCCGGGGAGCAGCGCCTCAAAGACGCTGAGCACTTGCAGGAATCGCCGGATCGCAACTCGAAGATCGTGGACGGCGTCCGCATCCGCGTCTTCTTGCGCGCGCGAGAATTGGCTCGCGACCCTGTGAAGCCGCGCCGTCAATTGCCCGCGCGCGAATGCATCCAATCGCAGAATCGGCATTGTTAGATCCGCTGCCGAACGAAGGTCAGCGGCCTTCCATACACTTGTTCGAAGAGCGGCGCGATGCGTTCCGCGGCCCAGATCTCCAGGCTGGCGTCGCCCCGCCCCCGCAAGCCAATGCGCACCCCGCGCTCGGACGTCTCGCAAACTACGTGCTCGATCTTCTGTTCCTGGCTGCGATCGAGAGAATCGGCGACGCGGAGCAGCGGCGTCAACAATTCGAGCGCCCGGACCGATTCCGCATCCGCCGCTTCGAGCGGGGTTTGACCCGCTACCGGCGCGGTCTTGCGATGGTACCGGCAAAGCAGCGCGATGAAATGTTGTTCGAAGTCCGTGAAGCCCGCAAGATCGGCATTCTGCACGATGTAGTAAGAGTGCTTATGATGACCCGTGTCGCTGATGAAGTGCCCGACGTCGTGTAGATACGCCGACGCTTCGAGCAATTTCCCCCAGACGGGTGTCAGGCGGTGCAGAGGCATAAGGCCGACGAATAGCTCATGCGCCAGTTCCGCCACTTTTTGCGAATGTTTGGGTGCGATTCCGCACCGCTTCGCAAGCTGCGCCACTGTCTGGCGCTGCTCGCGGCTGAGTTGCGACAATTCGCGGCCCACGCGCCGTGCCGCCAAGTCGGCTACGATGCCCTCGCGCACGCCTGCCGACGAGTAGTAGAGCGACGGCTGCCCGAGTGCCGCCATCGCGCGAAGGAACACCGCCGCGCCGCCGATCACAATCTCAGCGCGCCGCGGCCCGACACCCTGCATTTTGCGCCGGCCCGCGAGGCTGTGCTTGGAAAGCTCCGCGTAGAACTTCCGAACCTGCCCAACCGTCGCGCGGCGTCGGTCTGCCTCATCCCGGCGCGGGCGCGGGATGCGATTCACGGCGCTGACAATCGCTGCGGCAGTGGCCGAAGTCGCAATCATTCGATCGAATGGCCCGTGGCCGATTCGATTCAGGGGCGCTGCTAACTTTTCGTCAATGAACTGGTCCAGGCGGTGCAGTTCCTGCTCCGTCGGTGGATCGCTCTTCAGGAACACTTCGGTCAGACGGACCGCGCCCAAAGGCTTGGAGAACGCCGCCTCCATTCGCCCGTTCTCGCTCAAAATCACTTCGGCGCTGCCGCCGCCCACGTCCAGAATGACGATGCGCTTATCCGGATGCGGCCACAGCGCCTGGACTCCCATATGGATCAAGCGCGCTTCCTCTTGTCCTGAGATAATTTCGACCGGTACCGCTGCCGCCTGTGAGGCGCGCTGGAGAAACTCGAGACGATTGCTTGAATCCCGCACCGCGCTAGTCGCCACCGCGCGGACCGCCAGTACTTCGTGGCGTTTGTATTCCTCGGCGAACCGCGCGAGCTGCTGGCAGACGAACGTGATCGCTTCCTTGCTGATCCGGCCCGTTCGGAAGACGCTTTCTCCGAGGCGTGTTACCTGGCGCTCGGCCGCAAGGTTCTGCATCGGCCGGCCCGCCGTCGTGTCCGCGACCAGCAGGCGCAACGAGTTACTCCCGATGTCGATGGCGGCGTAGCGTGGCACGTCTCCATGATACGGATTTGCGAGGGTCCTTCCACGCACTCCGACGCAAGGTGAGCGGCTGCTACCATAGCGCTGATTATGAGCAGGCTGATCCTCTTACTGTTCGCGGTGTCGTTGGCCGCCGCCGACAAGGACTCCATGGTCCGTAAACTCGACGACCTCGCGCCTCATTACGGCCAAATGTCCCGCCAGATCTGGGAGTGGGCTGAAGTCGGCTATAAGGAAAAGCAATCGTCGGCACTGCTTCGCGACGAATTGCGTAAGGCCGGATTCCGGATCGAAGAGAACATCGCCGGAATCCCGACCGCATTCGCCGCGACGTGGGGCTCCGGAAGTCCGGTAATCGGCATCATGGGCGAATTCGACGCGCTGCCCGGTCTATCCCAGGACTCCGTTCCCGACAAGAAAGCGCGAACCGCCGGTGCTCCCGGCCACGGATGCGGCCACAACCTCTTTGGAGTCGCCTCCATGGCGGCCGCGATTTCAGCAAAAGAATTCCTCGAACAGAACAAGCTCCCTGGTACGGTTCGCTTCTATGGCACGCCGGCCGAAGAAGGCGGAGCGGGCAAAGTCTTCATGGCGCGCGCGAACGCGTTCCGCGGCGTCGACGCGATGATCACCTGGCATCCCGGGACCCGGAACCAGGTCTCCGCTAGTTCGTCGCTCGCCAACATCAACGCCAAGTTCCAGTTCCACGGCCTCTCTGCGCACGCCGCCGCTGCGCCGGACAAAGGGCGCTCCGCGCTCGACGGACTCCTGCTCATGGCCCATTGCGTCGAACTCATGCGCGAACATGTCCCGCAGGAAACCCGCATTCACTACATCATCACCAACGGCGGCGGCGCTCCCAATGTGGTGCCCGATTTCGCGGAGATCTACGCCTACGCGCGCCACCCGCAAATGCCCACGCTCGACGGAATCTGGTCCCGCCTGGTCAAGTGCGCCGAAGCGGGCGCGCTCGGCTCCGGCACAAAGATGGACTACACGATCGTTGGCAGCGTCTACAACCTGATCAACAACACGGAACTCGTCGGCCTCCTCGACCGCAATCTGCGTAAGGTCGGCGGCTACAAGTACACGCCGGAGGAGCAGGCATTCGCCGAAAAGCTCACGACCTCGTTTGTGGAGAAGCCGGCCGACGCCATCAGCAGCCACGAGATGGTCCAGGACATCTTCCGCGGCGACGCCGGAAGTGGATCGACCGATGTCGCCGATGTCAGTTGGCTGGTGCCGACCGCCCAGTTCACCGCCGCGACATACGTTCCAGGCACCCCCGCGCACAGTTGGCAATCGACCGCCTGCGCCGGATCCACAATCGGCCGCAAGGGCATGATGGTCGCCGCGAAGACGCTGGCGCTCTCACTCGTCGACCTGCTGACCGAGCCGAAGCTCGTCGAGGCCGCGAAGGCCGACTTCAAGAAACAGTTGGGTGGGGATGTGTACAAATCACGCATTCCGGCGGATGCGAAGCCGCCGCTGAACTACCGAGACAAATGATAGCATCGCTATCAATGCTATCATTGCAGTATGGCCAGCATCACGATCCGCAAAATGGAGGAATCGCTTAAGGCGCAGCTTCGTCTACGAGCCGCCAGGAATGGCCGGTCGATGGAGGAAGAGGCACGTGAGATTCTCCGGGCAAGCCTGAGATTGAAGCAGGCCCCCAAAGAAAGTCTCGTGGACGCGATCCGCCGTCACGTCGCTCCCATCGGAGGCGTCGAACTCGAGTTGCCACCTCGCGGGCCAATGCGTCCACCGCCGAGTTTTGAGTGATCGTACTCGATACGAATGTGCTTTCCGAAGTCCTTCGGCCCCGGCCATCTACCACTGTTCTTGGATGGATGAAGGAGCATGAGCCAACGGGTCTTTGCCTGACAACGATCACGCAGGCTGAATTGCTCCATGGAGTAGAACTCCTTCCCAAAGGTAAACGGCGGGATGCGCTCGAATCCGTCCTGACCCAATCCATCGCTGAATTCGCCGGACGAATCCTTCCATTCGACGAGGAAGCGGCGCGGATCTATCCGATGATAGTCGCAGCGAGGAACGCTCTCGGTCGACCCATCGATCCACTCGACGCCATGATCGCGTCGATCGCAAGATCGATCCGCGCTCCACTAGCTACCCGGAACACTCGAGACTTTGAACACTGCAATCTTCGGCTGATGAATCCCTGGGGCGAGTGACCTCCCCGCGCCCGGACCGCCTTCGCGCCCAAGCTAACATGGCAGCATTATGCTCTCCGGCATCCGCCAGACTGCCCGCGCCCTTCTCCGCCGGCCCGCTTTCACCGCCGCCGCTCTCCTGACCGTGGCCCTCGGAGCAGGCGCCAACACCGCCGTCTTCAGCATCGTCCACGCCGTCCTCCTCGACCCCCTTCCGTTCCGCGACCCGGACCACCTCGTGCAAGTCTGGGAGACTCACCCCGAGCTGCACAACCTCCAAGTCGCCTACCCCGACTTCGCCGACTGGAAGGCCGCCGCGCGCACCGTCGATCTGGCAGCCTACACCTTCCAATCCATCAATCGCATCACGCTGCTCGGCGAAGGCGATCCGCAGCAGGTGCAGGCCTCCATGGCTTCCGGCGCTCTGTTCCCGATGATGGGGATCGAGGCTCTCCGCGGACGCGTCTTCACCGAAGACGAGGACCGCCGCGGCGATCGCGTCGCCGTCATCAGCGAGACCCTCTGGCGAAGCAAGTTCAACTCCAACCCCAACATCATTGGCCGCCAGATCCGGCTGGACCAGCTTTCGTTCACCGTCGTCGGCGTGATGCCGCAGCGCCAGGCGTTCCCCGAATGGGCCGACGTCTGGATGCCTCTCTCCCACATCGACGCGGCCCTCAAACCCGTCCGCCAGTTCCATCCCCTCGAAGTCGTCGGACGCCTGAAGCCCGCAGTCACCGTCGCGCAAGCGCAATCCGAACTCGACTCCATCGCCTCCCGCCTCGCTGCCGAAAACCCTGCCACCAATCGGACCATCGGCGCGTTTGTCGTGCCGCTCGCCGGACAGATTACCGGCGAAGTGCGCCCCGCCCTCCTGATCCTCTGGAGCGCCGTCGGCCTCGTACTCCTCATCGTCTCCGCGAACCTCGCCCATCTGATGATGGCCCGCGCCCTGGACCGCCATCGTGAAGTCGCCATCCGCCTCGCCCTCGGCGCCGGACGCGGCGAAATTCTCCGCCAGATCCTCTCGGAGTCTTTGCTCCTGGCAATCGGCGGCGGCGTCCTCGGAATCGCCATCGCAGCCGCCTTGATGCCGGTGCTTCGCGCGTTCGCGCAACAACGCATCCCGCGCGTCGAGCACCTCGCCCTGGACCTCCCCGTCCTCTTGTTTGGAATCGGCGTCTCCGCGCTCGCCGGACTGCTCTTCGGCCTGCCCGCCTGGTGGCAACTCCGCAACTCCGACCTCACCGACGTCATGAAGAGCGCCGCCTGCACGGCCTTGACGGCCGCGTCATTGCGTTTCGAGTCCGGCACCATCGCAAGGGTCTGCTTGGCCTGATCGATGGCGCCGGTCGCCACGTAGGATTTAGCAAGTCCGGCAAGTGCCGCGATATTGGTGGGGTCCGCCGCCAGCACCTCGGCATAGATCGACGCCGCTGTTACAGCGTCGCCTTCCGCCAGCACGGCCTCGGCCTCCTTGAGGATTTCGGCGATATCGGGCTCACCCGTACCCGGCATGCCCGCCGTCAGCTTGTCGATGAAGGCCGTAACCTGGCTTTCCGGAACCGCGCCCATGAAACCATCGGCTGGCTGGCCATTCACGAACGCGATGACCGCCGGGATCGACTGGATTCCCATCTGGCCGGGAATCGCCGGATGGTCATCGATATTCAGCTTGACCAGCTTGTTATTTTTCT
>JBDTTK010000262.1:0-6198 GCA_039930685.1 Bryobacteraceae bacterium
ATACGTTCTGGCCGTGCTCGATGCACAGTTCCGGGCTTCCTCGGCGAACTCCTTCACCACGCGCCTGGAGGACTTGTTCGCCCGAACGTTTGAATCCAAGTACGCGATCGCCTTTACCAATGGAACCGCCACCATGCACGCGGCGTTGGCCGCCGCGGGAATCGGCCCGGGCGACGAGGTGATTGTGCCGCCTTTGACGATGGCGTCGACGGCGTTTGCGGTCCTGCATGCCGGCGCGACTCCCGTGTTTGCCGACATCGACCCGGATTCCTGGACGCTCTCGCCGGCATCGGTCGAGCAACGCATCACCGCTCGCACGCGAGCCATTTTGCCGGTGGCCATCTACGGCCTCGCGCCGGATATGGATGGGCTGATGGCGATCGCCGGGCGCAATCGGTTGTTTGTGCTCGAAGACGACGCGCAGTGTTTTCTTGGCCGGTACAAGGGCCGCATGGTGGGCTCCATCGGCGACGCCTCAAGCTTCAGCTTTCAGAATTCGAAACACATGACCTCGGGCGAGGGCGGAATGATCACCACCAACGACGAGCGTTTGGCTACCGGCATTCGCAGGTTCAATTCGCTGGGTTATGCCGGCGTGGGCGCGGCGCCGGGAAAAGGCAAGATCTCGCGCGACACCATTCAAGATCCCCTCTATCAGAGGCACGCCTCTGTGGGATACAACTACCGTATGCCGGAACTCTGCGCCGCCGTCGCTCTGGCCCAACTGGAGCGGCTCCCCGAGCTCGTGGCGCAAAGAGAAATGTGTTCCCGCATCTTCATGGAAGCCGTGGCTCGCTGCGAGTGGCTGCGGCCTCAGCGAATTCCCGCCGGGGTGGCGCATTCCTGGTGGAGTTTCGTATTGAAGCTCGAACGCAATGACATTACCTGGTACGACTTCCGCGATCGGTTTCGCGCCGCCGGAGGGGACGGAATCTACGGGGCGTGGCAACTCACCTATTTGGAACCCGCGTTTCTTGGAAATCGATTTGGGGACGGACAGGCTCAGATCTTCGACCGTGGCTTGTGCCCGGTTGCGGAATCGGTGCAGCCGTACCTTCTCCAGTTCAAGACCAATTACACCGACATTGAGCGCGCCGAGACGCAAGCCCGCATCCTTCGCCAAACGATCGCGTCGTTCTGAATCCCAGGTCTATTTCGTTGCTCACTTTTTGCGAATCCGCGGCGCACGTGGACTCGGCGGCGGCGTCGGACGAAATCCTGGCGCTGACTCCCGAAGCCGCCTGGCATTGTCAACAATCGAACCGCGCGTACCGGAAACTCGAAGAGTTTTACTGTGAGCGCGCTCTCGCCCGCAGCCACTCCGCTATGGTTCGCGCCGAACTCGAGTGGCTCGCGTTTGTCGACAGCTCCATCGGCACCGCAGTGCCGGCCATGGGCGAGGCCCGATTCCAGCCCGCTCTGGCGACCAGCTTTCTCTTCCAGAACCTGCTGGACGAATATTTTTTCGCGGCCCATGCCCTTCGCGGATTGTGTGAGCGCGTCTCCGGACCGATGTCCCATTGGCGTTCGACTGACACGCGGATCCCAGACCATCTGCACCCGCATCGGAGCCTGGTTCCGGAGCTTCTCCAGCAGATCGCGGGCGACCGGGCGCGCATCCTTCCGCCGCTGGCCGAAGAGCGTTCGCTGAGTCCGGCGTCGAAGACGTCATGGAAAGACGCGGCGCGCGGCGTGTTGCGGAACCGTCCGATGGGCGAACTTCGGCAGTTGCGGAATGCTGGATGGCTTCGCTACTTGCGATCACTCGCGTCGCCCGGACTCCGCGGCAGGATTTTGGTCCTTGAAGGCGGCTATGACCTCGATCCGCTGGCGCTTGAACTCCGCCGGGCGGGCTTCGCAATCGGATGGATGACAGATCTGCTGCCGTTCAATGACGTCGTCGAGAAGGATGCTTCTTGGATGGATGGGCTGGACGGCATTCTTAACGAGTCCGGCTTCTGGAAACCGCTGGCCCATTGCGGTCTCGGCCGGGACGCGCTCTTTGAACGCATTTTCCGGCATTGGTGGGCGAAGAGTCTCCCTCAGCTCTGGCTTGCCTTTCAACGCGCGCGCGAACTGTTCTCGCGGAAACGGTACGCCGCGGTCCTGGCTTGGGAGGCAGGCGCCGGAACGCTCAGCGCGCCGATCCTCCAGGCAGCGCGCGAGGCGGATCTGTCCCGCGTGATTGTCCAGCACGGAAGCACCGCCCGAACCAGCGGTACCTGGTGGTTTAGCTGGTTAGCCCACGCCGACAAACTGATGGTTTATGGACGCGGTACGCAGGCGCAGCTCGAGCGGACCTGGCCTCCGTCGGATGCCGCCTGCGCCGAAGTAAGGTCTGTTGGTTCGCCGAGACTGGACGCCTTGCGACGAAAGATGACCACCCGCCGCATCGCCAATGTCCGCCGAAAGCTCGCCGGCCGCGATCGCCGCCCGATCGCCATTTACGTACCCACGTACTTCGGCGGCTACGGGCGCGCCACCTCCGACGCGGCCGGCTACCCCGAAGTGTTGTACTTCGAAACCCAGCAGCGGGTTCTGCGCGTCTTTGCCGAGTTTCCCGGCGTCCGCCTCCTATATAAGGACCTGCGGACCGTCAACAGCCTTGCGAATCCGATCCCGGAATTCCTCGCCAGCGAAGTTCCTAACGCTTCGATCATGCCCAATCCGCCCCGGCTGGCGGAGGCCTTCTTTGCCGCCGACCTGATCATCGTCGACCACGTGATCACCGCACTTGGCGAGGCGCTGCAGACGGCGAAACCCATCATCGCGTACGATCCCGGAGCCATCGACGCCATCGCGGAAGCGCCCGAGGCGCGTGCCTTGCTGCGCCGCCGCGTCCGGCTCGCCGAAACTCCGGAAGCGTTCGAGGCGGTGGTCCGCCAGTTCCTTGAACAGAACGACTTCTCTGAAATCGCTGACCCGGACCACGCCTTCCAGGACGCCTTTTCCACCCGCGGCGCCAGCGCTGCGGCCGCTGCGGCCTAAATTCAATCGCTCCCGGACTCGCGGTCGGCGGCGCGATTGACGCAAAGCCCCTCCATCCGATGAATCCCATCGCCATCCTCCGGCAGTCGTCGAATCTGACCTTGGCAACCCTGGCCGGCCTCGCGTTGACGATTCCAGCCAATCTTTGGGTCGCCCATCACCTCGGCCCCGAGATGCTGGGGAAAGCCAATTTCGTCGCCCTCTGGCTGATGTACGCCACGCTCGTTCGGCCCGGATTCTTTGAAGGCGCAAACCGCGAGATGATTCACGCCCTTGGGCAGTCCCGTACGCAAGACGCCGAGGTTGCGCAAAACACCGGGTTCACGCTCGACATGTTGTTTTGTGTTCTGCCGGCGACGGCGCTGCTGGCCGCGAGCTTCCTGGTGCGGGACCCCGCTCTCCGAATCGGATTCTGGATCGCGCCCGCCGCTTACCTGGCGATGGCGGCGGCCCGCATGTTGACCGGATTCCATTCAGCGCGGCAGCGCTTTTCCTTCACTGCGAAGCTGAGCCTTGTTCGAGCCACCGGCAAATCCGCGCTTCTCGTTGCGCTGGTGCTGCCGCTCGGCGTCGCGGGAGTGTTCCTCGCGCCGGCATTGGCGGAGTCCGCTGTAGTGGCCGCGGCTCTGGCTGGTCCGGCGATCTCGCTGCGCCTCCGGGCGGACCGCCGTGAGGCGATGAAGCTCCTGCGCATCGGACTGCCCCTGTCGATGGGCGCTTTCATCTATTGGGCCTACCGCATGGCAGGCTCTACGTCGGTTGCCCTCGGGATGCCGGCCGAGGCCCTCGGCTTCTATCAGTTCGCCAACCAGATCATCCTCTTGGCGATCACCGGGCTCAGCGATTTCGCGGCCGTCCTGATGCCGGTTTTCTGGACCGAGGCCTCGCGCCGCGCCGCCTTGCACGATTTGTCCGCCGAGTCCGCGCGGATCGCGGTCTTCGTCATGATCGCCGCGTGCTTCCTCGCGAATCTCGCGCAAGCCGGATTTGCACCGATGGTCGACGCCCTGCTTCCCCAGTTCCGCCCGGCCATTCCGATCTTCGGGATCCTGGCCTTCGACATCGTCGTGCTGACGATGACCTTTCTGCCCAGCCTCACGCTGGATTCGGCGCTCGTCAATCGCCAGTGGGCGCATTGGGGTGTCTGGGGCGCCGCCCTGCTCGTCAATCTCGCGGCGAACGCGACAGCCATCTCCCGCGGCTTCTCCCTTTCCGCAATTGCCTGGAATGACGTCTGGATTCAGGGCCTCGTTGTGATCGCCCTCTTCGGGCTCGCGCAACGACACCTCTTCGCGACTGGCCGCGAAGCGCGCAGGCTCTATGTTGAGCTCGGTTGGGTCGCGGCGGTGTGCGTCGGCGTATGGGCGATTCTTCCGTCCCTGAATCTCGTTGACCCTCTCGTGAGCCTGGCTCTGCGCGTCCTGCTCGTACTGGCGGTCTGGGCTGGCGTGGTCCTTCTGACCTCATCGCTTCGCCGCCCGCGACCCCAACACAACCGGACGCGATTGGTCATCTATTCGGACTGCTACATGTTCGCCGGTTCCGAAAACATGCCTGCGATTCTGATTGACGACCCGGACGTGAACCGGCAATTCGACGTCTCGCTGATCTATCGTTGGACGCCGTGGTACGACGCGGCGGTCCGGTCCGCCGTCGCGCGAACTGAGAACCTTCGCGCTGTCCGGCTGCCGGTGCCCCCACACGACGAAATGGGCCTCTACAAGGACCACTTGCTGTTCTGGCCGATGTGGCTAGCCTCGAAACTGTATTTTTTCTTTGTCTTCGATCTGATCCGCCTTTACGCCTTGTTTCGAAGCCACCGTCCGGATATTCTTCACGTCAACAACGGCGGCTATCCGGCCGCGGACTCCGCCCGCGCGGCTGTGCTGGCAGCGCGACTGGCCGGAGCGAAGAACATCATCTTGCACGTGAACTCCAAGGCCCTGCCACGTCCGCGCGATCCCCGGGCGCTCGTCGAATGGATCCTCGACAAGCTGACCGCGTCGGCAATCTCCCGCTTCGCCTGCGGCTCGCGGGACAACGTAGAGCGGATGACGGCCCAGCGGGGATTTCCGGTCGAAAAGGGCATCGTGCTACTCAATACGCCACATCCGTCGAAGGCCTTCGCCGTGCTGGAAGCGATTCCGCGGCCGGACTGCGCTCTCTTTCTGGCCGTCGGCCATTTGCAGTCTCACAAGGGCCATGGAGTCCTGATTGAAGCGGCCCGCCTGCTGCGCGACGAAATCGGCGACGACCGCCGATTTCCCTCGTTCCATGTCTGGATCGAAGGCTTCGGCGAATGCCGGCGCGAGTACGAAGGCCTCATTCGGGACGCCAACTTGGAGCGTCACGTGACGCTGCTGGGCCGTGTTCAGGGCGTTCAAAACTACATCCGGGCATGCGATGTGTTTGTGCACCCCTCGTTTGGCCCGGACGACTTGCCGAACGTGGTCTCTGAAGCCCTGCAATTGGGCAAGCCGGTAGTCGGCACGAATCATGCCGGGATCCCTTCCCAGGTGACGCCGTCCACCGGATTGCTCGTCGAGCCGAACAACGCTCCGCAGCTCGCGCGCGCGATGCGGACGCTGCTCGAAGACGCTTCGCTGTGCGCCCGCCTCGCCAATGGAGCGCGCCTGCACTTCGAGCGCACATTCTCCTACGGCGCGGTGGTCCCGCAGTATCTGCGGCTCTATGACGAACTGGCCCAGGGCGCAAGTCGGACTCCAGGCGGCGCCGCGCTGGACACGCCGGAAACCGCGCCCGTCGAACCAACAGTCCACCCGGAGGAGGTATCCCGATGAAGACCGTCATCCTTGCCGGTGGACTGGGATCGCGCCTGCAGGAAGAAACCACGACGCGGCCCAAGCCGATGGTCGAGATCGGCGGTCGGCCGATTCTCTGGCACATCATGAAGCACTACGCCGCCCATGGATTCCGCGAGTTCGTGATCGCGCTTGGGTACAAGGGCGACATCATCAAGGACTACTTCCTGCGATACCGGGAGCGCTCGTCGAATCTGTCCATCCATCTCGGGACCGGCGATACGACGCTTGCCGCGACGCATACCGAAGACTGGCTGATCCATCTCGTCGATACAGGCGAACGAACGCAAACAGCCGGCCGGCTACATCGCCTGTCGGCGCATCTTGCGGGAGAACCGTTTCTTCTTACTTATGGAGATGGCGTCGCGGATGTCGATATACCGGATAC
>JBDTTK010000263.1:0-6177 GCA_039930685.1 Bryobacteraceae bacterium
CGTTAGGTCCCGCTCCCGAACCCACTAACCCGCGACCGTTGGGTCGCGCTCCCAAACCCACGGACGCCCAGCCGTCACATCGCTCGGACTATGCCATTGAGGCGCGACCGTTAGGTCGCGCTCCCCAATACTCCGACTCCGAACTGTCAACTCAGTCCACTAACCCGCGACCGTCAGGTCGCGCTCCCATACGCCGCATCGCGCAACGCGGCCAGGCCATGGTCGAAACCGCCCTCTCCCTTCTCGTCGTTACCACCATCGTCTTCGGAACCATGGAATTCGCCCGCCTCACCTACGCCTACAACTTCGTCGGCTATGCCGCCCAGGAAGCCGTCCGCTACGCATCGGTACGCGGCAGCGCGAGCGGCGATCCGGCGACCCAGGACTCCGTCACCCGCTTCGTCCGCGCCCAAGCCATTGGTCTCATCGCCTCGGACCTCGTCGTGAAGACATCCTGGCCCGCCGGCAACGAACCGGGAAACACGGTCAACGTGCAGGTGACCTACAATCTGCCTGGCGTCGTCGGGTCGCTCCTTCCCGCTACTTCCACCGTCAGTGGTACTGCGCAGATGGTCATCACGCAGTAACAGTCACGGCCCTTCGCTTAGCACGAAGAGTCCAGTTTCATTACGTTTCTTGACATCGATCCGCTAGCTGGCCTCGACTACATGGTTGTATAGTCGAAGTAGACGATGACTCCTGGCTCTGATCCCTTGTTAAGCATCAGTGGACTGGTAAAGCTCTCCGGCGCCCACCGCCAAACAATCCACTTCTATCTGCGAAAAGGCGTCCTGCCGCTGCCCCTGCGCGTCGGCCGGACCTCGGCGCTCTATCGCCGCGAGACCGTCGAGTTGATCAAGCTCGTCAAATCCGCGCAGGATAGCTACCGGCTCAGCCTCGAAGAGATCGCGCGCCTCTTCCGTCAGGCCGGATACGACGCGACCCGCATTCGCCGCGACCTCGCTTCTGCTGGCGCAGCCACGCTACCTACCGAACGGCGTCCCGGAACCGAACCCCCGCCGCCCGCTGCCTTCATCGAGGAGGCCGCCCGCGCCGGCTTGCTCGAAGAGTCGCGCGACGGCCGCCACGCGGACGACAGCGCCCTCGCCGCTGCGCTGTGGGAAGGCAAGCGCCTCGGTGTTCCGCTCGAAGAGTTCCAAACCCTCAGCAAGCGCCTCGACGCCGAAGCCGCCCGCACCGTCCAAGAGATCCTCGCGGGCCTACACACGCTCCGTATCTCGGGTGAAGCCGATCCGCGCCTCGGTCAGTTGTTCAACGTGTTCGAGCGCTTCGGCAGCCTGCGCTGGCGCGCCGCCATCAACCGGCGCTTCATCGAATGCTTCGAGCGCGCGTGGAAGCGGTTCCGCGGCAGCAACCTCCAAACCATGATTCCGAGCGAGACCTTCTACACCAAGCTCGGGCTTAACAAAGAGATCGACCGCCTGCACCGCCACCTGAGCCGCGAACCCGGCGACCTGAAGGCGATGAAGGAACTCGAACGCGCCTACCACTATCGTTCGGACTGGGTCCGCATCCACGATCTCTGCCGCACCATCCTCGTGCGCGATCCCGACGATCCCAGCATCCTCGCCGACTACGGGTACTCCCTGCGCCTCCTCGGACGACTGCAGGAGGCTGTCAGTGCACTCGAAGACGGCCTTGCGCGGACCGGCAATCCGCTCCTCAAAGTCCGCCTCGGCCAGACGCTCGTCCATCAGGCCGCGGCGACCGGCGACGCGGGCCAGTTCCTCGCGGCCGCCATCCGCCGCCGGCGTCTCGCCGAACAAGCCATCGCCGAATCGAAAAAGGATCCAATCCTCTCGCGCCGCGTCCGCGGCATCCTGGCGGTCGAGACCATCCTTCTCACCGACCCTCTGGGCAGTGAACAGCCGTCACCGGACGACATCCAGGTGTTGGCGGATGAGCTCGCCCGCATCAATCCGAAGAATCCGTCGCCGCTCGCGCGCATCTCACTCGAGCGCTCGCGTCTGCTCGCCGCCTACGCGTTGTATGAAGCGCGCAAGCGGCAGGGCCACCCCGACGCCCCGCGCATCCTGCGGACGATCGTCAAAGCCGATCCCGATTGCCTGCTCGCCGTCGAAGACCGCGCCGAAAGAGCCGCCGGCGCCGCGAAATCCGCAGCCTCCGCCAAGAAGTCTGCCTCTACGAAAGTCAAGAAAGCCGCAGCGCAGAAACCCAAAAAGCGAAGAACCTGATCAGGCGCCATTGAGGCGCGACCGTGAGGTCGTGCTCCTAGCAGCACGGACCTCCAGGTCCATGATCCGCGCGTCCTTGGGCAGCTTTGTCCGATCGCGCCGCCGCGCTCTGGCTAACTGGCCCGAGCCGCCCAATTCGCCGCCGTGATCACTCCGTCCGGATCCGCGGTGAGCGTCACCACCAGTACGCCCCGCCCCTTAGGAAACCGCTTCGCGGGCGGCGACAGCCAGATGTAGAGCCCGCGGCCCGTGGTCCCGCCCACGTACTCCGCCGGCTGGCCGAACCGTTCGACCGCATCCGTGATCGGCTGCCCGACCATCGGGTCAAGGAGTGTCGACATCGCCTGCTTGCGCCGCCGCTCGTTGCGCCCGAGGGCGTACGCGTTCCATAAGCCGCGCGTACTGAGCACGATGACGCCCAGGATGAAGACCACGATCTCGACGGCAAACATCAGACGCCTCTTCGAAGTAGCAAGGCCACCTCTTTGTTGGATGTCTGCCGGCCGGGTTTCGTTTTCGGAAAGTACGTCAGTCCACGATCGTCGACCAACCGCGCCGGTTGAGATCCCAGTAGATGACCGCGCCGCCCGCTACACCGAGCGCGAGCAGCCCCAGGCCGAGCGCCATTTCGCCGAGCAGCACCTTGCCTACCCCAAAGAGGATGCCGTAGATCAGCACCAGCCCGGCAATCCAATCGACGAAGTTCCAGAAGCCGTCGCGTCCCGGATTGACATCCGGCGCGAGCGCCGCGATTGGACGCCAGCCCGTCAGCGACGGCCGCGTCTTGCGATAGAAGGCGATCAGCGTTTCGTTCGTCTCAGGCTTGGTCGCAAACGTCACCGAAATCCAGACGACCGTCGTGCAGGCCGTGGTGATGATCATGATCCACGCGAAGTCGATCGGGTTATCGCCGTCCATTCCGAGGAAGCCCTGCAGGATCACCGAGACGACCAGCGCCGAGATCATCGCCGACACCTCGCTCCACGCATTGATGCGCCACCAATACCAGCGCAGCAGCAGGACCGCGCCCGTTCCCGCGCCGATCGCGAGCATCCACTTCCACGCGCCGCCGATCGACTCCATGCGATAGGTGATCCCGATCGAGATGATGGTCAGCAGCACGGTCGCCCACTGGGATGCGACCACGTAGTGGCGGTCCGACTCCTTGGTCTTCCAGAAGCGGCGGTAGAAGTCGTTGATCATGTAGCTCGCGCCCCAGTTGAGCTGCGTTGCGATGGTCGACATGTAGGCCGCGGCAAACGCCGCCACCATCAGTCCCCGCAACGACGGCGGCAAGTAGGTGATCATCACGCGGATGTAGCCCGTCTCCGGATCCGCCAGATCGGGAAACAGAATGATGGACGCGAGTGCCACCAGGATCCACGGCCACGGCCGCATGGCATAGTGCGCGACGTTGAACCAAAGCGTGGCGAGAAGTGAGTTCTTCTCGTCTTTCGCGCAGAACATGCGCTGCGCGATGTAGCCTCCGCCGCCCGGTTCGGCACCCGGATACCAGGATGCCCACCACGTCATCGAGATGTAGACGAGGAAGGTGATCATCGGCATCCACGTGGAGTTGAGGTCCGGCACGAAGCTTAGGACGGATCCCCTGCCACCCGCCGCGGCCCGCGCCGTATCGATCGCGAGAAGCTTGGTCTTCATGGCGTCCATCCCGCCGACCGCCTGCACTGCAACCACCGCCAGCACGATAACCATGCCCATCTTCACGACGAACTGGAACATGTCGGTGACCAGCACGCCCCACAATCCGGACAGCGTAGAGATGAACGAGGTCAGCGCAATCATCCCGACGATGATCAGAAGTGCCTCCTCTTTGTTCACCCCGAGGATCAGCATCAGGATTTTGACCATCGCCAGATTGACCCAGCCGAGGATGATGCAGTTGATCGGGATGCCCAGATAGAGCGCACGGAATCCCCGTAAGAAGGCGGCGGGCCGCCCCGAGTAGCGCATCTCGGAGAACTCGATATCGGTCATCACGCCGGCGCGGCGCCACAGTCGCGCATAGAAGAAGACGGTCATCATGCCGCTCGCGACCAGGTTCCACCACACCCAATTGCCGGCGATGCCGTTCTTGGCCACGAACCCCGTGACCACGAGCGGCGTGTCGGCGGCGAACGTGGTCGCGACCATCGAGGTTCCCGCAAGCCACCAGGGGACATCGCGGCCGGAGAGGAAGAACTCGTTGACGCTCGATCCGGCTCGCGCCTTGTAGTAAAAGCCGATGCCGATGTTGAAGAGAAAGTAGAGGGCGACAATGGCCCAGTCCGTGAAGGTGAGTTGCATGAACTGGGGGAAATTATAGCTTGCCCGGAACATTTGGGAGTGAAATTACGTTCGAGTGGTTTGTAAGGACGGGCTGGGTGCGCCCGTCTTACTTCCAGGGAGAGGCTCGTGTATGAACCTTGTGCAGGACGTTCGTTTCGCGTTTCGGATGATGGCGAAGAGCCCGGGATTCACTGCCGTCGTCATCCTGACATTGGCTTTAGGGATCGGCGCCAATACGACCGTCTTCACGCTCGTCAACGCCGTTCTGTTCCGGGGCATGCCCTTCGATCGGCCGGACGAAATCGTCGGAATCAGCGGCCGCAACTTCACGAAGAAGTTCACGCAAACGGGTGTCTCCTTTCCGGATTTCGCGGACCTGCGCGCCAAGTCCAAATCCTTTCGTGATCTCGCTCTTTACTCTGGGATAGGAGTCAACCTCAGCAACGAAGGCAACGTTCCTGAGCGCTACAGCGGGGCTCGCGTCGGCGTCAACCTCTTTCCGATGCTTGGCGTCCAGCCGATTGTCGGCCGGTCCTTCACCGAAGAAGACGGCAAGCCGGGTGCTGGAGCAGCGGCGCTGATCAGCAACGCCATCTGGAAGAGCCGATACGGTGGTGCGAACTCGGTGATTGGACGCGTCGTTCGCATTAATGACGTCCCCACGACCATTGTCGGAGTCATGCCGCCGGACATGAACTTCCCCAGCAATCAGGACATCTGGGTGGCGCTCGTACCCAACGGCACCTGGGAGAAGCGGGATGTGCGCGACTTCAACGTCGTTGCCCGGCTTAAAGATGGCGTGAGTATGTCGGCCGCCCGCGCAGAACTCGATCTGCTTGCGAGCAACCTGGGAAAGGAGTATCCGGCCACCAACAAGGCCGCCCAACTGCGCGTGCAGACCATGAATGAAGTGATGAATGGAGGCCCGATACGCAACATCTTCCTCGCGCTGCTCGGAGCAGTCGGATTCGTCCTCCTGATCGCGTGCGCGAACGTGGCCAACCTGCTTCTTTCCCGATCGATCGCGCGCGCTCGCGAAGTCTCGATTCGAACGGCGCTCGGCGCGAGTCGCTGGCGTATCATCCGGCAACTGCTCGTAGAATGCCTCTTGTTGAGCACGGCTGGCGCTGTACTGGGGTTCCTGATTGCGCTTTGGGGCGTCCGGGTTTTCGACGCGGCGGTCGTCGATTCGGGCAAACCGTACTGGGTCCGCTTCTACATGGATTCGACGGTGTTCCTCTATGTGGCGGGGATGTGCCTGGCGTCGAGTTTCCTTTTCGGTCTGTTTCCCGCGCTGCAAACCACGCGGGTCGACCTCAACACGGTTTTGAAGGAAGGCGGACGCGGGACGTCAGGATCGCGCAGCCGCTGGCTTTCGGAAGCGCTGGTAGCCGGAGAACTGGCGCTGGCAATGATCCTGCTGGTTGGCGCGGGGCTGATGATGCGAAGTTTTCTCAACCTGTACCAAATTGACAGCATCGATCGTCCGGAAAATGTCCTTCAGATGCGGATGAGCCTCGCTCTCGCAAAGTATCCGAAGCCGGAGCAGAGGGCGCAGTTCTTTGATCGCCTTTTGCTGAAGCTCCAAACCGTGCCTGGTTCCGAAGGCGTAGCGCTGGCGTCCGATGCGCCTCTACAGGGAGCCGAAGGATGGCGATTCGAACTCGAAGGC
>JBDTTK010000264.1:0-6141 GCA_039930685.1 Bryobacteraceae bacterium
GAACCTCTTCGGACTCGTATTCTTCCCCGACGAAGGCACCATTACTCACACCTCTGCCACGGCCATCATCGGCCGTGACGGCCGCCTGAAAGCGATCCTCGAAGGTTCGTCCTATACAGCGCCCCAACTAAAGGATCTCATCGGCACCGCCTTGGCCAACCCCGCCTCCTCCAACCCGCCGCCTCGCCGCACGAATGAGTGACACGGAACTTCGCGTCGGTTCCGGTGTCCACATCGCCGCTGTCGTTGACACCGCTCGTGGAGCAGGCGCTACTTCAATCGGACTGATTCGCTAACTCACTCCGCGAACACCCGGACCTTGGTTTGTGTCTTCGGCTGATCGACGCGGACCGTGAGGTCTTCGAGGTTATCGATTAGTTCTTCGAGGTTCTCCGGCTTCAGTTGGCGGAGGTCGAAGGCGACTCCGCGCTCTTTGAGTTCGAGATTGATCTGGCGATGGGCCTCTTCAGGAATCAGGCTGGCGAGACGTACTCCTGCACGCAGCAGTTGCATCGGCACGCGCACGTCGACCTCGCTCGGTCCGTCGGATTCGTCCTCGCTCTTGACGACCACGCGCAGGTACTTCGCCCGCGGTTTCGGAGCGCCGCTCGGGTCGGTTCCCGCGGAGCCGTTTGAGCCCTTTTCGAGGGCGGCAATCAAGCGCTCGGCCTCGTCGGCGTTGATCTGCCCGGCCGCGAGCATGTCGAGAATCTGTCTGCGTTGTTCGGTCATTTCGATCCACCTTTCTGCGCGTTGTTTAGAGCAGCCGGACCGCGACACCGCAATCGCGCTGCATGATGTCGAGGTCCAGTCCTTTCAGACTCGAGAGGACGGACCAAAGAGCGGACACGGTTCGGACCGCGCTGATGCGCGCGACCCAGCAGGCGACCGCGAGGAAGGGAAGCAGCACCAGCACCAGCGGGAGCAGCGCCAGCCACAGGATCCCCAACGGGATCCACAAGTGGACGCCGCGTCCGCGCGGCCGGCGTACGCGGACGGTAGCGATGAACGGAATCATCCGGAGGCCTCCAATTCTTTGATGGCGTCTTCGACCGCGATCTCGCCACGCTGCAAGCGGTCGAGCACCTCGGCACGGGACGGCTGGGGATTGGTTTCAACGAACTGCAGGCTGGCGCCGATGCGGTTGAGGCGAGCCTTGATCGTCGGATAGCTGACGCCGAAGATCTGCTCCATCTCCTTGATCGAACCGTGGCAGCGGATGAAGGCGACCACGAAGATCTGATCCTCGGCGGCGAGGCGCGCGAGTTGCGGTAGCTCGAAGGAGCCTTCGATGGCGATGTCCTTGCCAGTCAGGCGGATGCGCTCGATGGTCAGTGGTTGACCCTGGGTCAGCTGGGTCAGGTCCTGCCAGTCGGATGCGGATTTGGGAGGAGGGGGCATTCGCTACCTGATTGAGATACTTTATCTATACATTGAGAAAGTGAAGTAGTCAAGCGTATATTCTTAAATTTGATCATATATCTGGCCTTTTGAATACCAGCCATTCCTTTTTCTGCGCGAGCGAGGTTCGCGTGATGGAGAATGGATAAAGCTATGGACTCTAACGCCTCGAAGAAAGAAGCTATTCGCAAGTTCAAAGAGCAGAAGATTCCTCGTGGCATCTTTGGTGTTCGGTGCACACCGAGTGGCGAAGTCTGGGTCGGCTTCTCGCGCAACCTGGATGCGTCGAGGAATAGTGTCTTTTTTGAACTGCGCCTTAAGGGCCACTTGAACAAGGGCCTTCAGGAAGTCTGGAACCAGCACGGCGAGGACGCGTTTACGTTTGAGGTGCTCGAAACGCTACCGGACGATATCGCGCCGATGTTGCTTGCAGACGAACTCAAGTCTCGCCGGAAGCACTGGGTGGCTGAACTGAACGGCAAGCCGCTCTAGGCCGGAAGGCGAGTCCCTGCCTCCCGATTCGCGAAACGAAGCCAGAATTGGATCCGCCTTCGGCCGGATTCAGAACGAAGCCATTTCTCGGTAAGCAGTGTGTTGTCATTGGCTTCGGAAGCAATTTCTAAGTTAGTCCTGTGAACACAAAGCGGAGCCACGCGACAACAACTGGTGCCTCGCGTCGTCAACGTTTGCCAGAGCGTCTTGGCGCGGCGAGAGCGTTTTCGCGAAACGAAGCCAGATTTCGTGGCCAAACAAGCTCCAAGATTTTTTAGAATACGTTGCGACATTGCAAAACGAAGCCAATCCCTCATTTCACCCTGGGCGGCTGACATTGTCCGAAGGCTCGGAGACGTCCTATTGGGACATTACCAGGAGCGAAGAGGTGCGGCTTGGTCGATCGAGGGGAATATCGTTTAGAATCGGCGATATGGGGTCGCTTTATTCAAGTGATTGGCCCAGGTCCAACCATCAGAGCTTGCTGTGCTTCGCGGTAAGTGATATGCGTTGGCATGTCAATAGCCAGGTATTACATCGGCGTGAGCGATTGCGTCTATGCGCTGCGCCTGATTTCCCTGACTCCGTGCCCGAGGCGGCGGCGAAGAAGAGTCCGGAGCGTAACGCCGTCGACGTAGCCGACCCGGGCGGCGATCTCTTCGACGGACTGGTCCGTGGTCTTCAAGAGATGCACCGCGCGCTCCACGCGTAGTTCCTGAAAGTACGAGAGTGGGGACTTGCCGAGTACGGCCCGCAAGCGGCGCGCGAGGGTTCGCTTGCTCGACGACGTGGCGGCCGCGGCATCTTCGAGAGAGAACCCGGAGTTCAGCGCGCCTCGCGCCCAAACCTCAAACCGTTCGACGACCGGGTCGGAGTGCGCCAGATGGTCGACGAGGACGTATGCGGATTGCGATGGGCGCGAGTCGACCACCAGGTATTTCGCGGTCAAGGCGGCGAGCCGAGGACTCTTCTGCCGGATGATCCAGAGCGCGAGGTCCATGTGACTGAGCGCGGCTCCCGCGGTCACGACTTTTCCGGAGCGCACGATCATTCCCGATTCGTCGAGGCGGACGCTTGGATAGCGCTGCCGGAAGAACGGAGCAAGCCACCAGGTCGTAGTAGCTTCGCAGTGGTCGAGCAGCCCCGATTCGGCGAGCACGAAGGTTCCGATGCATGCCGCCGCGATGGAGGCTCCGCGGTGGGCGTACGAGCGAAGCGTTTCCGCGACGTCGGCGACGTCGGATCTTGCCAAGGCCTTTTCGAGCGGGCCCGGCATTTTGAATCCGATGGCCGGCACGATGGCCCAATCAGGAACGATCCGCTTCGGCACGGGCGTCATCGGCACGGCCAATCCCTGGGACGTTTTGACGGCTTTGCGGACTCCAACGATGGCGACCTCGAATCGCACGGAAGCGAGGTTGAACAGTTCGGCCAGTTCATTTGCGGTTTGAAACGCGTCTAGGAGCGTCGCGAGACCTGTGTCAAAGACGCAGTCCAAGGCGACGATGTGAATCCGCATGGCAAATATGCTACCAAAGATGGCGATCCTGCCACTGCCACTTTTGTGCGCCGAGGGCTACTGTGGGGATGTCCGCAATTTCCACCAGGAGAAAACCAATGTTGAATGTTTCGTTGTTTGTGCGTTTGGAAGCCAAGCCGGGTAAGGAAGGCGACGTGGCGAAGTTTCTAGAAGCCGGTCTCGCGATGGCAAACCAGGAAGCGACTACGCCTGTCTGGTTCGCGCTGCGACTGGGGCCGTCGACGTTTGCCATCTTCGATGCATTCGCCGACGAGAGCGGGCGTCAGACGCATCTGAACGGCCCGATTGCAAAGGCGCTGATGGCGAACGCTCCCGACCTGCTGGCGACGCAGCCGTCCATCGAACGGATCGACGTGTTGGGCGCGAAGCTCCCGTGAGCGTGATGCGCGGCGCCATGACAATGACCGTGAAGTCCGATGTTCTCGAATGCATCGGCCGCACGTCCCTGCTCCCGTTGCGCAGCATCGTGGCGCAGAGGGGCGCACGAATTCTCCTCAAGGCCGAGAGCGAAAATCCGACCGGCAGCATGAAAGACCGGATGGCGCTCGCCATGATCGTGGCGGCGGAGGCGGACGGACGCCTCGCCGCGGGCAGACCGGTGGTCGAGTATACAGGCGGAAGCACCGGCGTTTCGCTCGCGCTGGTCTGCGCGGTGAAGGGATATCCGCTGCACATTGTGACATCGGATGCCTTTGCGCGCGAAAAGCTCGAGCACATGAGAGTGCTGGGAGCGAAGCTGCAAATCATCCCGAGCGAAAGCGGGCGTATGACGGAAAGGCTCACTCGCGCCATGGTCGAGGCCGCACGAGTGATCGCGTCCGAAACCGGCGCGTTTTGGACGGATCAGTTGAGGAACGAGGATCAGTTGGCGGCTTATCACCGGATGGCGGATGAAATCTGGACGCAGACCGGCGGAGAAGTCGATGGATTTGTCCAGAGCGTCGGCACCGCCGCGTCTCTGCGAGGGGTGGGCGAGGGGTTGCGGTGTTTCAACGAGCGAGTGAGGATTGTGGCGGTTGAGCCGGCGGAGTCCGCAGTTCTGTCGGGCGGCGAGACGGGCGCGCACAAGATCGACGGAATCGGGGCGGGCTTTGTCGTGCCGTTGTGGCGGAAGGATCCTGCGGACCGGATTGAGCGGGTTTCAACGGAAGAGGCGAAGGCGATGGTGGTCCGATTGGCGCGGGAGGAAGGCATTTTCGCCGGCACTTCGACTGGCGCGAACGTCGTTGCGGCTTTGCGATTCGCCGAGCAGTTGGGAGCAGGCGCGTCAGTTGTCACGGTGATGTGCGACACCGGGATGAAGTATCTCAGCAAGTAGTCGTCGGGCATGCGGGTGCCCACGAGCGCGATCTGGCGTCAAGGGCCTCGGTGCATGTTATGGAAGCGCGAAAAGGAACACCGTCGGCGATCCGGAGTTTTCGTCGACCCAGAATTTGCTGGGCCAGCCGGATGCGGCCGCGATGTATTGCTTGCCACCGAGCACGTACGTGACGATGCCGCCGCCCATGGGTCCGCCGGTGTTGAAGCGGTAGAGGACCTGGCCGCTGCGGGCGTCGAGAACGAGGAAGTCGCCGTCCAATTCGCCGGCGAACAGCAGGTTGCCCGACGTCGTGGTGACGGCGGCGACGACAGGCTTCTCGGAGCGGTACTTCCACTTCACGTCGCCCGATGACGCGTCGACTGCGGTGATCCAGCCTTGCCAGGGCTTGTCGGAGCGCACGGTTCCGCCCATGAACATCTTCCCGGGCACGCGGCGGGATTCGTCGAAGGCGGTGAAGGTGCCGCACCAATCGACCGCGCCGACGTAGAGGAGGTTGGTGGCGGGGTTGTAAGCGGGTCCGTTCCACTCGACGCCGCCCATGACGCCGGGGCAGGCGTGGACCGGCTTCGTGGTGACAGGCACGTCGGCGTTCTTGATCGTTGTTACGGGCGTCTGGTGGACGATTTCGCGCGAGTTGCGGTCGACGGTGCGGAGCATGCCGTCTTTACCGGATGTCGCGACGAGTGAGCTTTCGCGTCCGCCGATTTTGGTCTTGAAGAGCGGGCTGACTTGCGTGAGATCCCAGTCGTGCGAGTCGTTCTTGATCATCTGCTTGTACCAGCGGAGCTGGCCGGTGCGGATGTCGAGGGCGACGAGAGAATTCGTGTAGAGATTGTCGCCGGGACGCATGTGCGCGGGGAGGTCCGGTGCGGGGTTGGTGACGGCAACGTAGAGTTCGCCTTTGCCGGGGTCGAAGGAGAAAGGCGTCCAGACGGAGCCGCCGCCGAGGACGATTTGCTTGGGGTTGGGCCAGGTTTGATTGCCTTCGCGGGCCCCGGGGACGGTCTTGAACTTCCAAACCTGAGAGCCGTCTTTCAGTCGGAACGCGCCGACCCAACCGGAGATGTCGTTCTCGCTGCCGGCGGGTCCAATGAGGATGAGGTCCTCAAAGATGAGCGGCGACATGGTGAAGGTTTCGCCTTCGCTCGTGTCCGCGAGTTTGCGCGCCCAGATGAGTTTGCCAGTCTGTGCGCTCAATTCGAGGAGGTAGCCGTCGGAGGTTCCGCGGACGAGCAGGCCGTCTTTGATGGCGACTCCGCGATTGCTGGGCCAGATGTCGTCGCCTTTGGGTTCCCACGTGTGGCGCCACTTCGGGCGGCAGTTGGCGGCGTCGAGGGCTACGGTGGTGTGCAAAGTCGTGATGTACATCGTGCCGTCGACGACGATG
>JBDTTK010000265.1:0-6101 GCA_039930685.1 Bryobacteraceae bacterium
CGGCTCGGTGTGTCGTATCTGGAAGAGCGCCCCATGACCGAGATGTCATCGGGCGAAGCCTGGCGCGTCGTCCTCGCCCGCGCCCTGGTCCACGAGCCGAAGGCGCTGCTCTTCGACGAGCCGTCGAGCCACCTCGACATCGCCGCCCGCGCCTCGCTCTTTGGCGACCTCCGTGCTCTAGTAAGAGAAGGCACCGGCCTCTTGATGGTCACGCACCACTTGAGCGACATAATTCCCGAGATCGATCGCGTGATCCTGCTACGAGATGGCCGCGTCTGGGCTGACGGACCCGCCGCGTCGATGCTGTCGAGCGACTCGCTGACTGCGCTATTTGGCGCACCCGTCACCGTCGACCGGCGCGAGGAACACTATGTCGCCTGGTAGCAATTCGGCCGGCAACGCCCGCGTCGTCATCGTCGGAGGCGGCATCTCCGGCCTTTCAGCCGCCCACGCACTTGGCAAGGCCGGCGTCCTAAGCACACTGTTCGAATCGCGGCCCCGTTTGGGCGGCGTGATTGAGACCAAGCGCATCCAGGACTGCCTCGTCGAATGCGGACCCGACAGCTTTCTCGCCGCCAAACCGCAGGCCGTGGCGCTCGCGAAGGAACTCGGCCTCGGCGACCAGATCATGGGCTCGAACGACGAACAACGGATCACCTTCATTCGCCGCTATGGACGCATGGTGCCCATGCCCGACGGCCTCATGATGATGGTGCCAACCAAGATCATGCCGCTCATCCGGACGCCCCTCTTGGGCTTCGGTACCAAACTGCGCATGGGACTCGAGTTCTTCCGCAAACCGCCCGCGGTCCCTCTGCCGGACCGCTCCGTCGGCGACTTCATCCGCGACCACTACGGCGACGAAGCCGTGGACTACCTCGCCGAACCCCTGCTATCCGGAGTCTATGGCGGCGACCCGAACGCACTCAGCGTCCAGAGTGTGCTCGCCCGCTTCGTGGACCTCGAGAACAAGTACGGCAGCCTGTCGCGCGGCGTCCTCGCGACCCTTCCGAAGAAGACTCCCGGAGCGCCCTCGACACCCATATTCGCGACTCTGCGCGGCGGTCTCGGTCAAATAATCGATGCGTTGGAGAGCGCGATTCGTGCACGCACGGAGGTGCGGTACAGCACCGTCGAAGCGTTGGAGCGGACAGGTGAGGGATGGCGCGTCCGCGCCGACGGCGCGTGGGTCGATGCGCCGCACGTCATCATCGCCGCGCCCGGACACGCCGCGGCCCATCTGATTCGCGGCTTCGATCCGGAATCTGCTGCGCTGCTCGATTCGGTCGGCTACACTTCCTCCACCACGATCGCGATCGGCTACCGCCGCTCCGAAGTCAACGGCGTCGCCAAGGGCTTCGGCTTCCTCGTCCCTAAGAAGGAACGCAATCAGTTGCTGGCCGCCACATTCGTCCACAACAAGTTCAAGCACCGCGCGCCGGACTCGACCGCGCTGGTCCGCGCCTTCCTCACTGGCACCGAGGGCAGTGACGAGGATCTGGTCGCCACTGTGCGTGAAGAACTCACAGCTTTGATTGGCCTCCGCGCCGACCCGCTGTTCTCCTCCGTATCACGCTGGCCGCGCGCCATGGCCCAGTACACCGTCGGCCACGCCGACCGCCAGCGACGACTGGAGGAGCGCATCGCCGAACTCCCCGGACTCTACCTCGCGGGCAACGCCCAGGCCGGCATCGGGATACCTGATTGCATCCAAAGCGGTCAGACGGCGGCCAAGAGAATCCTGGACAGCCGAATCCCATAAGCGAACAGCGACCGCTCGCGGGACCGCCCATCCAGCCCGACAACCTGATTGTTTTGTGCCGCAAAATCACGTGCACGGGTGGCCACGAATTTGCAATCCTGAAGAGCATATGCAGGCTGTAACCCCTCTGCGAGTCCTCGTGAGCGACGACCAAACGGACGTCCTCGAGGCCATCCGCCTGCTGCTCAAAGGGTGCGGCCATCAGGCCGAAATTGTCGACTCGCCGGGCGCTCTCCTCCGCGCCGCCAACGCCAAACCCTTCGACGTGATCCTCATGGACATGAACTACTCGCGCGACACGACGTCGGGCGAAGAAGGCCTCGACCTGCTCGATAAGCTCATGATGGGCGAGCGCACCACGCCGATCATCGTTATGACCGCGTGGTCGAATGTCGACCTCGCGGTTGAAGCCATGCGCCGGGGCGCTTCGGACTTTGTCCAGAAGCCCTGGGACAATCTACGCCTCGTCTCGACAGTCGAGAAGCAGGCGCGCGCCGCAGCCGAGCGCTCGCAGATCGCGCAGCAGGCTAAGAGCGAACTCGACATCGCGCGCCACGTCCAGCAGCGGCTCCTCCCGCAGGAGCCGCGCGCAACCCTGACACTCGACTACGCCGGCCTCTGTCTGCCGGCTCGCGAAGTCGGCGGCGACTACTACGACTATCTCGATTCCGGCGACGGCCGAACCGGCTTCGTCCTCGCCGATGTGTCCGGCAAAGGAATCGCCGGAGCGCTGCTGATGGCCAATCTGCAGGCATCGTTCCGCAGCCAGATCGATCTGGCGCTCCGCGATCCCAAGGGCCTGCTGAACCTGGTCAATAAGCAGTTCCACGAATCGACGCCGACCGAGTTCTTCTGCACTCTCGTCTTCTTGCAATACGACGATACGACGCGCAGGCTTCGCTGCGTGAACTGCGGGCACCCGGCGCCGATCCTTGTTCGCGCCGACGGGTCAGTCGACCGCATTGAGCCGTCGGCCCTGCCTCTCGGCATCTTCGCCGCGTGGCAATGCGAGGTCCAGGAGGTCACGCTCGCGCCGGGCGATACCTTCCTGATGTTCTCCGACGGTGTGGTCGAAGCAGGCGTCGAAGACGATGACGAGTTCGGCGAGCAGCGGGTGATCGACTTCCTCCGCGCCCACCGCAACACGCCTGTCTCGAAGTTACTCGATCAGCTCGTTGCCACCGTCGACGCCGCCGCGCGGCCCGGCGACGACTTCACGGTCGTAGTCCTGCGGGCAAAGTAAGAGGCGCCACGTGCGCTCCAGTCGCTACGGCGCCTTCGGGGCCGGAGGCGTTGGCAGCCTCTCTTCCGGCGGCAGTGGCTCCCAGCCTTGCTTCTTGATAAACACGCGAACCCCGCCGGGCTTCAATTCCAAATGATCGAGGTTGTGCCCCATCTCGAAGGGCTCGCCGATGTGCGCCGTCGGATACATGGAAAGCAGGAACGTCTTGATCAGGAAGTCCAGTACGACGGTCGGCGTCGGAATGCCGGAGATGGTCAGCCGCTTCAACTCGACGGTAGCGTAGCCGCCCTTAGTCTGTAACGTGATTTCGGCCTCGACGGGCCGCTCGCCTTCGATCAGCTTGGCGAACACCCAGTTGGTGGCCTCGCCCTTCGCGTGGCGCATCTTAAGGAAGTCCATCAGCGCGAACCCCTCCGCGCCGCCGTTCTTCAATTGCAGATGCTGCCCGCGCACGCCGTCCGGCACGATCTCGGGAATGCGCACCTTCGCCCATGCGTTGATCTCGTTCTGCGTAAAGACAATCACGGAACCGGGCGGCGCCTTACGCTCCTCGATGTATTCGATCTTCTTGACCGCCCGAAGGTACAGGGCATCGTCGGCCGCGGAAGCGCTCCCGAGCAATACGACCGACACGGCAATGGACGCGGCAAGCCGTCTCATGCAGCCATCGTCGCACGCTGGCCGCTTTGCTCGTTACGTATCGTGGCCAAGCTCTCATTCTCATTCGGAGCATTCAACCGGTGGTAGTAGAATTGCCCCATGCGTGTTCTCGCTCTGCTGTGTGCTCCTCTGCTTGTATTCGCCGCTTCCGAAGGTTCCGGCAAGCAGCCCGTCACCACCACCGATCTTCTCAAGATCAAGCAGGTGACCGGCGTCGAAGTAGCGGACGACGGGTCTTTCGCTGCGTATGGCGTGCAATCCATCCACACGGAGCCTGGCCCGGAACCCACATACTCTTACCGCACCAATCTTTGGTACATCGACCTCAACGACGCGTCCGCTAAGCCGGTTCAGCTCACCTTCGGCGATCGGAACGATTCGCAGCTCGCACTGAGTCCCGACGGGAAAACGTTGGCCTTTGTCCGTGTCGAAGGGACGCGCGGCGGCGCACAGCCGGCACGTCCGCAGGTCTTCCTGCTGCATCTCAGAATGCCCGGCGAAGCGCAGGCCATTACGAAACTCGAAAACGGCGCCGGTCAGCCAGTCTGGCGTCCGGACAGCAAGGCGCTGCTGGTCAGTTCGCAGATCGCGATCTCGAAGCTCGACGGCAAGCCGCCCTTCGATATGGATCGTCCGAAGCGGGACTGGTTCGACTACGACCGCGCCAAACCCAACTCCGACAAAGACGCGAAGCCCGAGAAGATTGATGCGCGTCCGGACGGCGACCGTCGGGCGATCCGGAACTGGCTCGAAAAGAACGCCGCCAAGAACAATCCGACCGAGATCACGCGCATGAACTTCCTCGGCGAGCAGGCGCTTGCGCCCGAAATGCGCATCGCCGAAGTGTTCCTCGTCGAACTCGACAAGAACAACAAGGCCACGCAGCTAACTAAAGACTTTTACTCGCACGGGGACGTGCACTACTCGAACGACGCCTCGAAGATTGTGTACGTCTCAGCGCCTCCAGGCACGCAGCATCCGGACCGGGGCCGCCGCGCTGCCATTTGGATCATGAACGCCGACGGCAGCGACGCCAAGACGCTGCTCAATGACGCCGCCTGGAGCTATAACTCGCCGCGCTATACGGCGGACGGCAAGTCGATGTTGTTCTCGGCCCAGCAGACCGACGAACCGGGATTCAGGCAAGCGAAGCTCGGTAAGTACAACCTGTCGAACGGCCAGATCACCTGGCTCGCCAAGGACTGGGACTCGGGCGTACAGCGGATCCACGAGGGCGCGGACGGCAGCGTCTTGTTCGGTTCCCCGTGGCATGGCGGCGAACTACTCCAACGCCTCGACGGCAGCAAGCTGACAGCGATCTCTAAGCACGGCACCGGTGTCGGCGTCTTCGACGAAGGCGGCGGCAAGATCGTGATGTCGGTGATCAGCGTCCCGAACCCCAATGAACTATACCTGGTGAACAAAGATGGCTCGATGCGCCAGCTTACGGAACTCAATAGCGGCTGGCTCGCAAACAAGGCGATCGTGCTGCCGGAAGAGCATTGGATCACGCGGCCCGATGGCATCAAGGAACAGTATTGGGTCATGAACCCGTCCGGCGCGCAGGCGGGCAAGAAGTACCCGTGGGTGCTCGATATGCATGGCGGTCCGACGGCGATGTGGGGTCCCGGCGAATTCTCGATGTGGCACGAATTCCAATTATTCTGTGCGTGGGGCTACGGCGTTGTATACGCGAATCCGCGCGGCTCGGGCGGATACGGCTATGCGCACCAGCGCGGCAATTACAAGAACTGGGGCGACGCGCCCGCGAAGGACGTTCTCGCCGCGCTCGATGAAACCGCGAAGTCGAACGCCTACGTCGACAAGGACCGGCTATTCCTCACCGGCGGATCGTATGCCGGTTACTTGACCGCCTGGATCGTCGGCCACGACGACCGTTTCAAAGCGGCAGTCGCCGTCCGCGGCGTCTATGACCTGACGACGTTCTTCGGCGAAGCGAACGCGTTTCGGCTAGTCGAGAATTCATTCGGCGGCTTCCCTTGGGAACCCGAAGCGAAGAAGCTCCTCGAGCATGAGTCGCCGTACACCTACGTCGCCAAGATCAACACGCCGCTGTTGATCATCCACGGCAGCGAGGATTTCCGGACAGGCTACGTGCAAAGCGAAACGCTGTACCGATCGCTGAAGCAAATGAACAAGCCAGTTGAATATATCCGCTATCCCGGCGTGGGTCATGAGCTAAGCCGGTCCGGACCGCCCGCGATGCGCATGGATCACGCGCTGCGCATCGTCGAATTCTTCGAGCGCTACGCGAGCAACGACCATCCTGCTCCGATGGAATCAAAAGCAAACTAAGCCGAATAGGACGCGCGCGGAAACCCGCGCAATTGGGCGATCTGGCGCAACCCGCACCGCATTTCCTTGCGGCTGGCGAGCTAAATCTATGCGCCCCAACGCTTGGGAGTTGGCATGCCG
>JBDTTK010000266.1:0-6088 GCA_039930685.1 Bryobacteraceae bacterium
AGCGCGCCCTATGACCGTGCCCCGGTGAGCACGCGGGTTAGCCAGGGCTTGACCAAGTCGCGGGCTTTCGAAGGGAAGCGGTGGCCGCCGGGCAGAAGATGGAATTCCACGTCGGACGCGTGATGGCGGAGGCGCGCCTCGAAGCCTTGCACGGTGGCGACCGGGAAGAATTCATCCTGATCGCGGGAGATGTGGAGCAGGGGCGGAGTCGGATGATACTTGGGAGCTTCCCAATCCTTGGGGACGCCGCCGCAAATGCCGATCACGCCTCCAGCCTGCGCGGGATGCGTTCCGATGAACCGGTAGTTGAGTCCGACGGGCTGCGAGAACCCCATAAGAAAGGTCCGCGCGACGGGGATCTGAAAACGATCGCGGAGTTGCGTAAGTACGTCGATTACGAGGGCATGGTGGACGCGGATGTTGTCGTCGCCGCGCTGACGCGTGCCCCAGTTGTAGCCGATTTCGGCGGTGGCTGGGCTGGCGGCCAGGTAGTGCTGATTCGGCGCCTGGAGGGACGCGACGATGTGTTCCGGGCCCACGGTTGGGACCGTCAGCCGCAGCATGACCTCGGGGTTCGATCCGTAGCCGTGAAGAGCGAGGATGAGCAGCGTATCCGGGCCCACGCGATCCGGAATGTGCAACAAGCAACGGACGGGAATGCGGGCGTCAAGCCGGAATTCTTCTGGAGACGTAGCAGTCGTTGAGGCCAAGCGATAGAGTATCAAGTAACAGCCGGTTTGCGGGCCTTCGAGGTCACGGCTCATCCTTTAGGAGACGGAACGATTGCGGAGTTATTCGGAGCTTGCCGATCCACGGCTAGCCCAACTCGGAGTAGATTCGCTGCGCATCGTACTCGACGCGCTTCCGGTCGCGCTGTACCTGAAGGACCGCGACGGGCGCATCCTCTTTCTCAATCGCGAATGGCACGCTTCGTTCGGCGATCTCGGAGCCATAGTCGGGAACACTCCACACGAGAGCTACACAAAGGAGCTTGCCGACAAAGTAGTAGCCGGGGACGAGCGAGCATTTGCAGAGGGCGGCCTGACGTTCGAAGCGACGAGGCAGATGGAATCGGGTACGAGACGCTTCGTGGTGCGGCGCATCGTGCTGCGCGATACCGAGCTCGGCGACCTTCTCATCGGTATTTGCGAAGACGTCACACCGTGGCGCACGGCAGAGCGGGAACTTCGCGACGAACGGAGTATCGGCGAGACAGTTCTCACGCACTCGCACGCACTCCTTCTGGTGATTGACCAGAACCGGCGAGTCGTGCGATTCAATCGCGCCTGCGAAGCGGCCAGCGGATTGACGACGGACCAAGTCATGGGGTGTCCGTATGAGCAGTTGTTCGAGCGGCCCGATGAGGAGCCGTCGGTCCGTCACATGAAGGAGGTGTTCGAGACCGGAGAGGCGGTCCGATTTGAGGCGCCGTGCCCGGGGAAGAGACATGAACCCCGCACTGTGTCGTGGACCTGGGTGCCGGTAAAGGGACCTGATAACGGCGTCGAATTTATCGTCGCAACGGGCATTGACGTGAGCGATCAACGCCGGGTTGAGCGGGCGCTCAAAGAGTCGGAAAAGCAGTTCCGGCTTCTGTGGGAACGATCGAACGACGGGATGCGCATTCTCGACGTCACGGGTAGGACACTGATGGTCAACGAGGCGTACGCGCAGATGGTAGGCCGCAGGCAGGACGAGTTGATCGGCCGTCCGTTCTGGGAGGTCTACGCGGGCCCCACCGCGGAGGAGATGAGGATCAATTGGGGCCTCTGGAATCCACGCGAGCCGAACCCGTTCCGAAGCTTGCAGCGGCTGGAGCGCGCCGACGGGAGCGTCGCGTGGCTGGACCTGTTGGTTTCCGAAATCGAGGTTCCCGGCGGCGACTCTCTGATTCTTACGATTGCCCGCGACGTGACCGGTTCGAGGAGATTGGCGGAGCAAATGGAAACCGCCCGGGCAGAAGCTGAGGCAGCCAGCGCGGCGAAGTCGCAGTTTCTGGCAAACATGAGCCACGAACTCCGGACTCCGATGAACGCAATCCTCGGCCTCACATCCGTAGTGCTCGAAACGCACTTGGATTCCGTCCAACATGACCACCTGCTTCTGGTGAAGGAGTCGGCCGAATCCCTGCTCCGGTTGCTCAACGATTTGTTGGATTTCTCGAAAACCGATGCAGGGATGATGCGGCTGGACCCTGTCCCGTTCCGGTTGCAGGACACTCTCGTGACAGTGATACGGACCAGATCGTCGCGGATATCACCCGCGAGAGTCGAACTACGGCTCGACCTCCACGAGGACGTGCCGGAGTGGCTGGTAGGGGATTCGCTGCGGCTGCGCCAGGTCTTATTGAATCTTGTCGGGAACGCGCTGAAGTTTACGGAGCGCGGATCAGTGACGTTAGAGGTGCTGCGCCGCGGGACGGATGACTCGGGTTCGATCCGGCTGCGATTTGCGGTCCGCGATACCGGAATCGGAATCCCTGCCGATAAGCAGGAAGTAATCTTTGAACCGTTCACGCAGGCGGACGGTTCGACGACCCGCAAGTACGGAGGGACCGGACTTGGCCTATCGATCTCGTCGGAACTCGTCGCGTTGATGGGCGGCAGTCTGACGTGCAGGAGTGAAGTGGGAGTAGGGAGCGAATTCGCATTTGAGGTTAGCTTCGGCTCGTATCGAGAACCGGACGGACTGGCTCCGAGGCTGCGAATTCTGGTCGCCGAAGACAATCGCGCCAACCAGCAACTCCTTTGCAGTCTGCTTGAAAAGGCGGGGCATTCGGTGGCCGTGGTGGATTCCGGGGCGGAGGCAGTCGCACGCGCGTCCGAGGAGGCGTTCGATCTGCTGCTGATGGATATCCAGATGCCGGATTTGGACGGAATTGCGGCGACCCGGGCGATCCGCGATGCGGAACGGCGCCGTGGAGCCGGAGAGCATGCCTATATTGCCGCGATGACAGCAGAAACGTCGCAGGAGTCGCGGGCGCGATGTGCGGAGAGCGGAATGGATGGGTTCTTGAGCAAGCCGATCCATCGAGAGGACCTGGACGCCGCGATTTCAGCTGCGACCGGACGGCGATCCATTGCTGTGCCGTTCGAAGAGCCGCTCATGGACGTGGCGGCTGCGCTAAATCGAGTGGACGGCGACCGCGAGCTGCTCCGCGAGGTGGCCAGGCTTTTTGAGAGCGATTACCCGCGGAGCATCACAGAAATCCGCGACGCGATCGCAGCGGACGACGCCTTGAAGGTCGAGCGTTCGGCGCACGGTCTTAAGGGTTCAGTCGCCAATTTCGGAGCCGCCGCCGCGGTTTCGGCGGCGCTGTCTCTCGAGACAATGGGAAGGTCCGGAAACCTGCATGGGGCGGCCGCGGAGTTGGAACGGCTCGAAGCAGTTCTCGTCCGTTTACAGTCGGAATTGAGCCGTTTGTAAGGGTTCCGCCGGCGCAGGGATTCGCTGAGTAAAAGAGCGACTCTGCTATAGTAGGTGTTCCGCCTCTAACCATCTATGCATCCAACCGCAGCCACCGAAATCGTTTGTGCGCATAGCCCCGATTCCGATGACGCGTACATGTTTTACGGACTTGCGACGCGCAAAATCCGTTCGAGCATGCTGAACTTCCGCCACGTGCTTGACGACATCGAAACCTTGAACCGCAAGGCGCGCGAGGGTGTGTACGACCTCACCGCGATCTCCTACCACGCATATCCGTACGTCGCAGACAAGTACACCTTGATGGCGTCCGGGTCGAGCGTCGGCGACGGCTACGGACCAATGGTCGTATCGCTGAAGCCGATGGCGATCGAAGACCTCAAGGGGAAACGGATCGCGATTCCCGGGACGATGACGACCGCGTTCCTGACTCTCCGGCTGCTTCAGCCCGATTTCGAACCGGTGGTCGTACCGTTCGACAAGATTCTCGATGCCGTGACCGAACATAGCGCAGATGTCGGGCTCGTAATTCACGAAGCGCAGTTGACGTACTCGAAAAGCGGCTTCCACAATGTCGTCGATCTAGGCAAGTGGTGGAAGGGCAAACACGGTCTTCCGTTGCCTCTCGGGGCGAACGCGTTGCGGCGGACACTCGCGCGGGACGTGCAAAGCGAATGCTGCAAGATGATGCGCGAGAGCATACAGTACGCGCTCGATCATCGCGAGGAGTCGTTGAACTACGCCTTGCAGTTTGCGCGCGATATGGAGCCTGCGCTTGCGGAGAAATTCGTGGGCATGTACGTCAATCACCATACGGTCGATTGCGGCGAGGATGTTCCGAAGGCCGCGCAAACGCTGCTGGACATGGGCTTTGAGGCGGGAATCATCCCGCACAAGGTCGCGCTCGAGTTCATCCGCTAGGTTCCTCCAACCTTAATGTATTCGCCCGGCTGCGTGCAGGCGCGCGCAACCGGAAGCCAACAGAGCTAGTCTAAAAAGTATGAGACTGATGCTGGCGCTATTGGTGTGCGTGCGGTTGTTTGCCAGCCCACAGCAGGCGGCAGACGACGCGTCCGGCGATCCCAAGGAGCGGGCCAAGGCGGTTCGCGAGTACGCCAAGCAGGCCGGGCCGGAACTGATTCCAAAGCTTGTCCCCTACCTGCACGATACCGATACGGGCGTCCGGATTGAGGCCGTCAAGGCGATCATTTCTATTGGCGGTCGAACCACGCTCGAGCCGCTGATCGCCGCCACGAAAGACCCCGACCCCGAAGTCCAGATTCGCGCGACCGATGGGATTGTCAATTTCTACGTGCCGGGCTACGCGAAAGAGGGCGGGCTCAGCGCTTCGCTGCGGCGCGTCGGATCGGCGATCAAAGCCAAGTTCGACGAGCAGAATGCCATCGTCATCGATCCGTTCCTTCACATCCTGCCGGAGATCCCTCCGGCTCTCGGCGCGCTCGTACGTGGAGCGAGCAGCATGGAGAGCAGGGCAAATGCGGCGCGCGCGCTCGGAGTGTTGCGGGGTAAGGACGCGATCGAGGATCTGTACGATGCGCTGCGATCCAAGAACACGAACCTGATGTACGAGTCGATTATGGCGCTGCAGAAGATCCGCGACCCCGAAGCAGGCCCTCGCATCCGGTTCCTGCTCCGCGATCTCGACGAGAAAGTGCAACTGGCGGCCGTCGAGACCACCGGCCTATTGCAGAACTTGCGCTCGGCGCCGGACCTGCGCGATGTATTGGAGCACGACCCGTCGAAGAACGTGCGGCGCGCCGCCCTTACCTCGCTCGCGATGTTGCCTGTTGAGGACAATCGATCGGATTATGCACGCTATTTCAGAGACCGGGACGATGCGATGCGGGCCGCGGCGGCGGAGGGCTACGCGCGGCTGAAAAATCCCGCCGACCGGCCGATGCTCGAGAAGGCGTTCGCCGACGAGCGGAAGCAGAATCCGCGGTTGTCCATCGCGTTCGCGTTGGTTAACGTGGGCGACCACGACTTCACGGAATTCAGTCCGCTGCGCTATCTGGTCAACACGCTGAACACGAAGGCATGGCGCGGCGTGGCGAGGGCATTTCTGACGGAGTTGTGCCGCGCCGTCGAGATCCGCCAAACGGTTTACGCGGTGATGAATTCCGGCACGAAGGATGAGCGGACACAACTGGCTCAGGTCCTCGCCGTCACGGGCGACCGCGACACATTGCAATATCTGCAACCGCTCGCTTCGGATCCCGATCCTGACGTTGCGGCGGAGGGGTTAAAGGCGCTGCGCACGCTAAAGGCGCGGCTGTGAGACCGAGCGCACGAAGTCGTCGATTCCGCCGATGAGGATCTGCACTCCGACGCAGAGCAGAATAAACGCGGACATCCTGAGCAGGACCACCATCCCGGTGTCGCCAAGAAAGCGGAGCAGCCTCGGCGCGGAACGCAGGCTTAGCCAGACCGTAACCGACACGGCCGCGATTGCGACGAGGCTGGCGAGCATCCTCATCCACAGCGCGACGCCGGGCGTTGGCAGCGTTGCGCCGAGCGCAACCGCGACCGAGATAGAGCCGGGTCCGACGGTGAGCGGGAAAGTTAACGGGTAAAAGGCGCGGCTTGCCAACTGCGCTTCGGAGTTAGATGGCGTCGCGCCCGCGCGGTCCGGCTCCGCGGC
>JBDTTK010000267.1:0-6079 GCA_039930685.1 Bryobacteraceae bacterium
GGTTCTCCGCGATCGACTGAGCCGTAGCTGCATCCAGCACGCCCAACAGTTTTCTGTTGCGAAGATGGTCGAGCGCACAAATGCCGTTTATCGCGACGTCCTGCACGGAAAGCCGTCCCTTGCGGCTTCCCCGGTCTGACCGGCCATGAACGGCACAATCCTCATAACCTCCACCGCAGGATTCATTGCATGAGCGCAGTGGCGCGCCCGCAACTCGCGGTCCGGGAGTTCCAGTCGGTCGGCTGGGTCGCGTCGAGCCTCGCCGGTGCGGAGTTCGCTGCCTTGGCGACGGCGCTCTCACTCGGACTGCTTGTCCGATGGCTGGCCGGACCACTTCTGCGGACCCACATCGGCCCGGAGCAATACCTGGGAATCGCCGCGGGTATTCTCGCGCTGCCGATTGTTCACTACCAACTGGGACTCTATCCCGGCTACTGCCTGGGTCCGGTGGAGCGGCTGCGCCGGAGGCTGCTCGCGACGGTAGCGGTCTTCGGCGGCCTGGTGGCATTCGACAATCTGGTACAGCGCGGCGAATGGTCGCGCGGCGTGCTGCTGTCGACATTCGTGTTCGCGTTATTCCTTCCCGCTCTGGCGGAGGCTGGGATGCGCTGGTGGCTGATCCAGACAGGGCGATGGGGCATTCCGGTGCTGCTGCTCGGGGCGGGTGAGACGGGCGCGTCCATTGCGAAAACGCTTTCGGCGGAACGGCAATTGGGCCTGGTGCCGATCGCGTTCCTCGATGACACGCCCCGCCTTTGGAACACCTTCGTCGAAACACTTCCCGTGCTCGGTCCGATGGGACTGGCCTCGGATTTTGCGGAGCGGGCGGAGGCCGTCATCGTCGCGCTGCCCGACATCGGATCCCGCGACGTCGGCGGATTGTTGAACGAGCTGAACTTTCCGCGGGTGATTGTGGTTCCAAATTTCACCGGCATGCAAACGCTCTGGGTGACGGCGCGGGATCTCGGCGGCGCGTTAGGCCTTGAGATCAAGAGGAACCTGCTGCTGCATCGCAACCTCGTCCTGAAGCATTTCATGGACCGGGCAATCGGCATTCCGCTGCTGGTCGCGAGCCTACCCCTGCTCGCGCTGCTCGCGCTTTGCATCAAGATCGTCTCCCCGCGCGGAACCGCCTTCTACCGCCAGCGACGGCAGGGGCTGGACGGGCGCGTGTTGAACATCTGGAAACTGCGGACGATGCATCCGGACGCCGACGCGGTCCTCGCCGAGTGGCTGCGCGAGCATCCGGTCGAACAGCAGGAATGGACGCGGTACTTTAAGCTGCGACACGATCCGAGGGTCCTGCCGTTCATCGGAACGATTCTCAGGCGTTTCAGCCTGGACGAACTGCCTCAGCTCATTAATGTTGTCCGAGGGGAGATGAGCCTGGTGGGTCCGCGTCCGCTTCCCGAATACCATCTGGAGCAGTTTCCGCGGGAGTTTCGCGAACTTCGGACCCGCGTGTTGCCGGGGATCACAGGTCTTTGGCAGGTAACGGCTCGAAGCAACGGAGATCTGGCCGTTCAGGAGTCGCTCGACACGTACTACATTCGCAACTGGTCGCCGTGGCTGGACGTGTATCTGCTGGCGCGAACCGTGTCCGCGGTGCTGCTGGCGCGCGGCGCCTACTGATTCGCTCGCGTGGCGCAGGTAGAATGGAAGCAGATGACTGGCACCGTGTACACCGAGACGATAGTGTTTGCGCCGCCTTCGCAGTTTGTTGACGAGGCGCCGTACCAGATTGCGATTGTGTCCCTTGATGGCGGCGGTCGAAGAACGGTCCGAATCGACGGCGATCGGGTCGCGATCGGCGACACAGTCTCACGGGTCGAGGATCGCGCCGGCATGCCGATCTTCAAGAAGGCTTAGCGAGCCAGAAGAAAGCCTCGCCGGCGAGTCTCAACGAGGCTTTGCGTGGAACGGATCGTCGCCCGGCACGCCCGGTTCCGGACTTTCTATATCCAGATTGATGACGATGGGCTCCTGTCCGCTCCGGACCACAACCGCCTCGACCGGCACATCGTTGCCCGCGTTCATTTCCTGATGGGGAACGAACGGCGGCACGTAGATGAAATCCCCCGGTCCCGCTTCCTCAACGAACTCCAACTTGTCGCCCCAGCGAAAGCGGGCCCTCCCGCTGACGATATAGAGAACCGTTTCGAGTTCTCCATGGTGGTGGGCCGCAGTGCGGGCGGCGGGCTGGACGATCACCGTTCCAGCCCATAGCTTCGAGGCGCCTGTTTTCGCGTGGGTGATCGCCGCTGCGCGCGTCATCCCTGGGGTCTGTGGAGTGTTCGAGTCCTGCTCTTCGCGCCGGACGATTCGGATTCCGTGCTCACGCCAATCGGCCATGATCCATTATTGGCTAAGGAACCAGCACTGCGGGGCGACTCCCTGCGGCTGGAGGGCGAACCACGCCGCGATCCTTGAGCCCGTTCAGCGCGAGTCCGAAGCGGCCCCGCACGCCGGTCTTTTCGAAGATATGCTTCAGGTGAATCTTCACCGTCCCTGGCCGGATCCCCAATTCGAGAGCAATCTCGCGATTCTTCGAGCCCTGCTCGACCAACTCGAGCACCTGCTGCTCCCGAGGGGTCAACTCGCTGCGCGGATAGCGGTCGCCGCGATGCGCTTCACGAAATACGCCGTCCTCCATCCAACTGCTGCCCGCGGCGACTGACCGCATGCAGGATTCCACCAGTTGCAAGCTGGCCGACTTACGCAGAATCCCTTTCGCGCCGACCTGCAGGAGCCGGAGAGCCTCCGTCTCGGTCAACGCCACGCCCCAGACGATAATCCCAACCGGATGAGGCATGTGGCGCAGCTCGACGATCGTTTCCATGACCGCCTGCAGCCCGAAAGCTTTGTCCAATACGAGGAGGTCGCAGCCCGACCGTGCCGCGATCGTCGTCGCGTTAGCAAGGCTATCGGACGTTTCGCCGAACGCGAATCCTTCCCAGGACTTAATCAGGCAGCGCAGCCCTTCGGCTGTGATCGGTTGGCTGTCACAAACAGCTACGGTGTGTGTCATGTTGAGTTATCCGTGTCTTACAAACCCAAGAGCGCTCGGCGTCTCCTGTGGCAGTCATACCTTCACCGTCCTTATCGGTTAGGCCTACTACTTGTTTAGTGGGATCAAGGGGAAATGGCTCTCATGTTATGATCGGTACCAGCCGATTTACTTCGTTGGGACTCCTCCCAGAGGCGAGCCCCCACCGGAGACGCAGCAGCTTAAGTTCGCTAACTTGAAATGTCTGAGGCCCCCCGCACGACGAATCGCTGGAGACCTGTCTTTATCGGCCCCAGTCCAAGGCTGCTCGAAGAACTGGAGCCGCTCGTCAGGCCATATTCCGCCACGCAACTGCAAACGCTGCGCGATTATCCGAAACCGGAGGCGTTGGAGCAGTTCCTCGTCTCGAAGAATCCAACCCTTTGTTTCGTCGACCTGGCCAGCGACAAAGAAAAGGGCTTCGCGCAGTTGGCCCAAATCCAAAAGATCAAGTCGGACCTGAGCATCATTACCCTGCTTTCGGGCAACGATCCGGAACTGATCCTTCGCTGCCTGCGTCAAGGCGCCGCGGACTTTCTGATTCAGCCATTTACCAATGAACAGGTCGAAGCGGCCCTCGGGAAACTTGCTCGGCTCCTGAAGCTGGACGACGGCGCCAATCAGAACTCCGCCAAGATTTTCTGCTTCATGCCGGCGAAAGGCGCCTGCGGAGCCAGCACCTTGTCGTCGAGTTTTGCGTTTCAATGCAAGCGTTTAGGCGCCAAGCGGATCCTGCTGGCGGACTTGGACCCGCTCACCGGCACGCTTTCGTTTCTGCTCAAGGTCAAATCCAGCTACAGCTTCATGGATGTCCTCACCCGCGGAGCCGAGCGGGACCTCGATGACGATCTGTGGCGCTCCATGGTGACCACTTCCTCCGGGGTCGACGTGTTGCTCGCCCCTGAAATGCTAGTGGAAGGCGTCAACGAAGTTCGAGATGCCGGCCCAATCCTCGAGTTTGCGCGCAGCCGCTACGACGTTATCGTCGTCGACATGGGTGCCGCCTATGGCGATTGGGCGCTCAGCCTCGCCCGCATGGCCAATGAGCTTATCCTCGTTACAACAAACGAGTTACCTGCATTGCAGGCAGCTCAGCGCGTCTTAGGGTACCTCGACAACAATCGGATCGGACGCTGGAAGATCAAGCTGGTGGTGAACCGTTACCACCGCGACGTAGGCCTAAACCGCGAAGTCATCGGGACGGCGCTCCACACGGAAGTCTTCCACATCGTTCCCAGCGACTACGAGGCCGTCCAGCGGGCGCTCATGGAAGGGAAGCCAATCCCCACCAGCAGCGCGTTCGGCAAGGCGATCACCCAGCTCGCGGACCGCATCGGAGGCCGCGAGGAGAGCGGCAAGAAACCGAGCAGCCTCAGCGGATTGCTGTCGCTCTTTTCCCGCACGTCCTCCTAAGCCCGAGTCCACCACCGGTTTCGCAACCGAGAAACCGCCCCTATAATTAGATTCGTGAAGCAACGCCTCTTTTTTGGCGGCGGAATGGTCCTGCTCGCGATCCTGGTCACGATCATCGTGTGGCAGGTTTCGTTCAGCTTCGGGGAATACCGTCCCTCGAGCCCTGAGCAGACTTACGCGCTCTGGGCGGCTTCGCTGATGGTGTTCCTGCTGACCGTATTTCTGGGCTTCATGCTGGCCCGGAATGCAATCAAGCTCTATATCGAGCGCCAAAGTAACCGCGAAGGCTCGCGGATCAAAACGAAGCTGGTGTTTGGCGCGGTTGCGCTCACGCTTCTCCCTGCCATCTTCCTCTTCCTGTTCAGCTACGCCATCCTGAATCGGAACCTCGACAAATGGTTCGCCGCACCCGCCGACGGCGTTAAGAGAAATCTGGTCGACGTCGGCCGCGGATTTGAGAATGAGATTCGGGAACGCGCCGCGGCGCTGGCGAACTGGATCGCGGTGATGCCCGAAACGAGAGCCGCCGCGGAAGGGGAACTGGATAGCTTCGCGCATTTCGCGAAGACGTGCCGCGAAAGCCGAATCGAACAACTGACACTTGCGGTGAAATCCGGCGACCGGATTGAGTTGTGCGCGCCTAAGAACGGCGTGCCACGGGAAACTCCACAGGCCTATTCGGCCACTTCCGTGGTTCGCGACGGAGATCGTGCGCTCGGCACGCTGGTCGTTCGTGCGTCCGCGCCCGTTGACCTCGCAGCAAAGCAGGCCGAAATCGATAACTACGTCAAACAGTACGACCAGCTATCTGCCAACCGGCGCTATTTCCGGAATGTCTACCTGATGGTGCTCCTGCTGATCACCACGTTTGTATTGTTTGTGTCGACCTGGGTTGCGATGTTCCTCGCTCGTCAGATCAGCATCCCGATCTCCGCACTGCTCGGCGCGGCGGATGAGGTGCGGCGAGGCAATCTATCGCATCGCGTTGAGGTCCGCGCCATCGACGAGCTCGCCACCCTGGTTCGCGCGTTCAATGAAATGACGAGCGACCTCGAAGGGTCCAGTCGCGAGCTCGAAAGCCGGCGCCGGTTTACCGAAGCGATTCTTGAAAGCATCCCGACCGGCGTCATCTCGCTCAGCTCCGACGGCCAGATCCTTCTAGTCAACCGCGCTCTTCGGGGTTTGCTCCCCGGCGATCGCCTGGACCGGGCGACTTCCATCGAAGACCTGTTCCCGCCGGAAGAAACCGCGGAGATTCGCTACCTGATGAAGCGGGCCGGGCGGACCGGTCTGGCGGCCAGTCAGATCGAATGGAAGGGCGAGCAGCGTGTCTTGCACCTGGCCGTCACTGTTTCCGCGCTTTCGTCTACGACTGCTTCCGGGCACACCGGTCGAAATCGCGTAGCCGTAGATGACGTCGAGATCTCCGTCGTTGTCGGCGTCACCGAGCGCGAGCCCCGTGATCGGACCCGGGTACGCCTGAGGTGCCGCGCCCGTCAGCAGTCCAACCGGCGCACTCAGCCCCGATCCTGTGTTGAACGAGATGGTGACTTCCGGCAACGACTCGAGGTGCGTGGTCACGACGTCCGGGCGTCCGTCGCCGTCGATGTCACCGACCGA
>JBDTTK010000268.1:0-6075 GCA_039930685.1 Bryobacteraceae bacterium
GAGCGGCGTCGGCGTGGTCCGCTGGTTTCTCGAGGAGGTGGCCGTCGACGACCACCGTGGTGTCGGCGCCGAGGATGACTTCGCGGTCGCCCAGCGGGACTGCGGCGGCTTTCGAACGGGCCAATCGCATCACGTATTCGATGGGAGATTCGCCTTGCGCGGGGATTTCCTCAACGTCGGCGGTCCGCACTTCGAAGGGGATTCCGGCGAGCCGGAGGAGGTCGGCACGGCGCGGAGATTTCGAGGCGAGCACGAGGCGGAAGGGCATATAGCCCATGCTACAATCAGTCTTCTCCGACCATGGAACGCGCCGGTCGACTCCTAGCGAAAATCAAACTTCCCGAGACTTCGGTAACGGCGGAGGAGCGCGTCCGCGCGGCCTGGCCCGCGGCGGTGGGTCCCAAAATCGCGTCGAAGACGCGCATCTTCGGGCTGGTGCGGTCCACGTTAGTGATCGAGGTCGAGGACATTGTCTGGCAGCGCCAGTTGACTACGCTGTGCGGTCCGATTCTGAAGAATTTGTGCAGGAGCCTGGGTCCGGGCGCGGTGACGGAGATTGACCTACGGCCGGCGATTGCGCGGCGGGGGCCACAGAGCGAAACGGAAGTCCGGCGGCGGGCCGAAGAAGCGAAAGCACAAGAAGATGCCTTGCGGATGGGGCCACAGCGCGCTCTGACCGCACGCCCGGATGCCGAAGGCATTGCGGATCCCGTGCTGGGCATCGTCTACCGCAACTCACGCAAGAAAGCCACAGGATAGGGAACGAGTGAAGCTGACCGACACGGAAGTCCGGCAAATCGCGGAGCTGAGCAATCTCCGCCTGACCGACCAGGAAGTAGAGGCTATGGCACATGACCTCGCCGACATCCTCACGCACATCGAGAAGCTGAACGAGTTGGACACGACCGGCGTCGAGCCGATGGCGCAGGTCTTGTACGACGCCGACGAAACCGCAACGCTGCGCGAAGATGTCGAAGCGCCGTGCCTCACGAACGCCGAGGCGTTGGCGAATGCGCCCGTCTCGGGCGGCGGCTACTTCAAGGTTCCCAAGGTGATCGAGCGATGAGCGTTCCGGTGAACGTAGCGGCGATGGGGATCGACGACATCGCACAGGGTCTGCGCGCCAAAACATTCAGCGCCGAGGAAATCGCGGCGGCGGCGCTCGCGTTCGCCGAGGCTGAGAATCCGAAGACGAATGCCTATCTGACGTTCGCTCCGGACCGGGCTCTGGCTGCCGCGAAAGCCGTGGACGCGAAGCTGGCGGCGGGCGAGGATCCGGGCGCGCTCGCCGGTGTTCCGATCGCGGTGAAGGACGTCATTCTCACGCGCGGGCTGCGGACGACGTGCGGTTCGCGCATTCTTGAGAATTACATTCCGCCGTACGATGCGACCGCGGTGTCCCGCATCGAAGCGGCGGGCGGAGTGATACTCGGCAAGGCCAATTGCGATGAGTTCGCGATGGGGTCCTCGAATGAAAACTCGGCGTTCGGACCGGTGCGGAATCCGCGCGCGCTGGATCGCGTTCCCGGCGGATCGAGCGGCGGATCGGCCGCGGCGGTGGCGCAGGGCACGGCGGTTGTGTCGCTCGGTTCTGACACGGGCGGCTCGATCCGGCAGCCGGCGTCGTTTTGCGGCATCGTCGGGGTGACGCCAACATATGGACGCGTGTCGCGGTACGGCTTGACGGCGTTCGCGAGTTCGCTCGACCATATCGGCCCATTTGGCCGGTCGGTGAAGGATGCGGCGCGATTGCTGGGCGTGATGGCGGGACGCGATCCGATGGATTCGACGTCGGCCGAGGCGCCGGTGCCGGATTACGTGGCGGCGCTCGACGGAAAGATTTCAGGGCTGAAAATCGGGCTTCCGAAGGAATACTTCACGGGCCTCGAAAGCGAAACTGGGACCCTGGTGGCCAACGCGATCGAGGTGCTTCGCAAACTTGGCTGCGACATCCGCGAGATCAGCCTGCCGAACACCGATTACGCGATCGCGTGCTATTACATCATCTGTACGGCGGAAGCGTCGAGCAATCTGGCGCGGTATGACGGCGTCCGCTACTCGCGGCGCGCTCCAGAGGCGGAGACGTTGTCGGAGATGTACAAGATGTCGCGCGGCGAGGGATTCGGCGCGGAATGCAAGCGGCGCATCATGCTGGGAACGTATGTATTGAGCGCGGGCTATTACGATGCGTTTTATCTGAAAGCGCAGCGGGTGCGGGCGCTGATCGCGCGCGACTATGCGCGGGCGTTCGAGCAGGTGGACGCGATCGTGTCGCCGGTTTCGCCGTTTCCGGCATTCAAGATCGGCGAGAAGGTCGCCGATCCGATGGCGATGTATCTTTCCGATATCTACACGATTACGGGCGATCTTGCCGGGATTCCGTGCATGAGCGTGCCTTGCGGCGAAACAGCGGGGGGCCTTCCTGTCGGATTGCAAGTGTTTGCCAAGCATTTCGACGAGACGACGATGTTCCGGGTCGCCGACGCGTACGAACGCACGCGTGTAGAGTAAGAGTTTCTTCGAAGAAGTACGCCGTCCGGCGAATTCGGTTGACACACATCGCCAGGCGCTAGCATCAAACATAAGGAGGCAATTCAAAATGGCATTTACTCTTCCGGCACTTCCCTACGCGTCCGACGCGCTTGAGCCGCACATTGACAAGATGACGATGGAGATTCACCACGGCAAACATCACAACGCCTATGTGACGAATCTGAACAAGGCGCTGGAGTCGGCGCCGGACCTGGCTGGTAAGACGATCGAAGAACTGCTGGCAAACAATTTGGCGATCGTTCCCGAAGCGATCAAGACCGCGGTCCGCAACAATGGCGGCGGTCATGCGAATCACTCGCTGTTCTGGACGCTCATGGCTCCGAATGGCGGCGGCGCGCCGGTGGGCAACCTGGCGGCGGCGATCAACGCGTCCTACGGCAGTTTCGACACGTTCAAAGAGAAGTTCGCGGCAGCCGGCGCGACGCGGTTTGGGTCCGGTTGGGCTTGGCTGATCAAGACGAGCTCGGGCGTCGAAGTGATGTCGACGCCGAACCAGGATTCGCCGATCATGGAAGGCAAAAAGCCGGTCCTTGGATTGGACGTTTGGGAGCACGCCTACTACCTGAAGTATCAGAATCGGCGTCCGGACTACATTGGCGCGTGGTGGAACGTCGTGAATTGGGCGGCGGCGGAGACGCTGTTCAACGGTTAGGTTCGGCAATCGACAGAGCGAATGCAAAGGGGCAGGCAAGAGGCCTGCCCCTTTGCACGTCCCGCGATTCCGTCGTCTGCAACTGAATCATGGCGCTACCATGAAGTTTTTGGGCTGAGAAAGAGAGTTACGTACATCCATGAGCGATGCGAATCTGGCTAATATCCAGGCTGCGGGGGATGGGCGCTTCATCGCGATTGTGCCGAGCGGGCACGCGCAGGTGGTGACCAGCAACGGCAGGGAGCAGGGCGCTGCGTCGCCGATGGAACTGCTGCTGATCGCCCTCGGGACATGCACGGCGATCGACGTCGAATCGATTCTCAAGAAGAAGCGCGAGCGCGTGACGTCGTATCGCGTGGAGGTCCACGGCGACCGGCGAGAAGAGTATCCAAAGAGCTTTACCAAGATGTACGTCCGCCATATTTTTCGCGGGCATGCTCTGAAGGAAGAGGCGGTCCAGCGCGCGATCGAGCTTTCGGAAACCAAGTATTGCAGCGTCGCGGCGACCTTGCGCCCGACAGTGGAGATTGTTTCGAGCTATACGATCGAAGAAGAACCGGCAGCCTAGAATGGCCGCCGTATTTCTCACCGCGGAATGGCGGCAGCTCGCGATGCTGAACTACGCGGTGGATCCGGCGTTGCTGAGCGCGCTGGTCCCGCGCGGTACGGAGCTCGATTCGTTCGCGGGCAAGACGTACGTGAGCCTCGTCGGATTCCGTTTCTTAAAGACGCGGGTGAAGGGGTTCGCGATCCCATTCCATCAGGATTTCGACGAGATCAACCTGCGGTTCTATGTCCGAAGACGGGCGGGCGGGGAAGTGCGGCGCGGCGTGGTGTTCATCCGTGAGATCGTGCCGAAGTTTGCGATCGCGGCTGTTGCGCGTTTGGTCTACAACGAAAACTACGTCAGCCGGCGGATGTGGCACGCGGGAGGCGACTCGAAGGCGGAGTACGGTTGGAGCGAAAAGGGCGTCCGGAATCGGCTGTGGATCGAATGCGAGGGTCAGCCGCGGATGACGGACGACGGCTCGCTCGAGCAGTTCATCACCGAACACTACTGGGGTTACGCGGCGCAGCGCGACGGAGGCTGTGTAGAGTACCAGGTGGGGCATCCGTCGTGGCGAGTGTGGTCCGGGAGCAAGGCTGGTTTCGAGGGCGATGCGGGCACGGTCTATGGACACGAAATGGCGGCGGCGTTGGGTGGTCCGCCGGATTCGGCGTTCCTGGCGGACGGGTCGGCGGTCGTGGTGCGGTCCGGCGAGCGGATTGAGTAGGCGATCCCCACACCGGCGCGCGGGGATTATGTGACCGCTCCCTTACGGTCGCGGCTCGGCGATTTGCTAATACTTGGGCACGGACGGGTCGACCTGATCGCTCCAGGCGAGGATGCCGCCCTTCATGTTGCGGACGCGCTTAAAACCGGATTGCTTTAGCAGTTCGACTGCCTTTCCGCTGCGGACGCCGGACTTGCAGTGCGCGACGATTTCGGTCGCTCCCGTGATTTCGTGCATGCGCTTCGCGAGGTCGCCCAGCGGGATGAGCTGAGCGCCGGGGATCTTCGCGATTTGGTATTCGTGGGGCTCGCGGACGTCGATCAGCAGGAAATCGTCCTTGCGGTCCTGCTTGGCTTTCACTTCTCTGGGCTCGATGTCGCCTTCGGTGGCGACGGGCGCCTCGGGAAGGATGCCGCAGAATTGCTCGTAGTCAATCAGCTCGGTGATGGTCTTGTTTGGTCCGCAAATGGGGCATTCAGGGTTCTTGCGGAGCTTCAACTCGCGGAACCGCATGGCGAGGGCGTCGTAGAGCATCAGGCGTCCGATGAGCGGCTCGCCGGTGCCGAGGATCAGCTTCACGGTTTCGGTCGCCTGGACGACGCCGATCAGGCCGGGGAGGATTCCGAGGACGCCGCCTTCGGCGCAACTTGGGACGAGTCCGGGAGGAGGCGGCTCCGGATAGAGGCAGCGATAGCAAGGTCCGTTTTCGGTGGCGAAGACGCTGGCCTGGCCCTCGAAGCGGAAGATCGAGCCATAGACGTTCGGCTTGCCGAGCAGGACGCAGGCGTCGTTGACGAGGTAGCGGGTGGGGAAGTTGTCGGTGCCGTCGACGACGATATCGTAGTCCTTGATGATGTCGAGGGCGTTCTCACTGGTCAGCGCCACTTCGTGCTTCACGATCTCAACGTAGGGGTTGATGTCGTGCATCCGGTCGGCGGCCGAATCGATTTTAGGCCGTCCGACATCTTTCGTCCCGTGAATGACTTGGCGCTGTAAGTTCGTGTAATCGACGACGTCGAAATCGACGATGCCGATCTTCCCGATGCCGACGGCCGCGAGGTAGAGTCCGAGCGGCGCTCCGAGGCCTCCGGTACCGACGAGCAGGACCTTGGCCTGCTTCAGTTTGAGTTGGCCCTCCATCGCGACCTCGGGCATGATGAGGTGGCGCGAGTAGCGGAGGATCTCTTCTTTCGAGAGGGTGACTTCTGGCGTGGTGGCGGTCATCGGTAATTTCCTCATTGGGGCGCCCATGACGGCTCCCCTCCCTCACGGTCGGGGCGCTGTCCCCTCCCTTACGGTCGGGGCGCTGTCCCCTCCCTTACGGTCGGGGTTCGATCCGTTTGTTCGTCTCGCCCGGTTCCCTACCTTGCGGTCGGGGTTTAAGCCGGATGCGTTATCGGGAGCCGCCGGCGATCGACGGCACGATGGAGATCGTGTCGCTATCCTTCACGGCTGTGTCCGACTTGTCCATGTAGCGAATGTCTTCGTCGTTGACGTAGACGTTCACGAAGCTGCGAAGGCGTCCGTCGTCGGTATAGAGATGCTTCTTGAGATCCGGGTGCTGCGTCGTGAGCGCGCCCAGGACCTGACCTACGC
>JBDTTK010000269.1:0-6064 GCA_039930685.1 Bryobacteraceae bacterium
ATAACTTGACGGGCGGTTACACCCTCTCCCAGCCCTCGATTTTTGCATGCGGCTCGGCGGAATGCGGCAAATTTTGCGTACGAAGACACTTGTTCCCTTGCTTATTTTCAGCAGCTTGCGGCTGGTATTCGAATTGCTAGAGAAACTTAAGAGTGCTTTGCGCCGTATGCAACAGAGGAGGATAGGCATGAACAAACGGTTTTTAACGCTGGCCTTATGCGCCTGCGCACCACAATTTTTAGGAGCGCAAGTTCCAAACCCCACGCAGACAAACAACGTGGAGCGCGCGACGGAAGGTACGCCTGTTTTCCGCGTGACGGTGGTTTCACGGTCCATCAAAGCGATTAACTATCACCACCGCCAGGGCTCGACGGTGGTCGGGCTGGCCGGCACCGGACTCGCGCCGCGAGCGAAGGGCGAGGCGAAGATCGACAGCAAGACGGGCGCTACCAAGATCGACATCAACGTCGACAAGATGGTTCCGGCGCAGGAGCTGGGCAATGAATATCTAACCTATGTAGTCTGGGCCGTCACGCCCGAAGGACGCGCCGAGAACCTGGGCGAACTGATGCTCGACGGCGACCACGCCCGCGTCCAAACCGCAAGCGAACTCCAGACGTTCGGCCTGATTGTGACAGCGGAGCCGTACTTCGCCGTGACCCAGCCAAGCGATGTCGTTGTCATGGAGGGCGTGATCAAACAAGGTACGCTCGGCACCATTTCGCCGATCGAAGCGAAGTACGAACTGCTTTCGCGTGGCAGCTACACCGCTAGACTTCCAGCGGCGGGCCGCACGTGGACCAAGCAGGGACGCGACACCCCGCTCGATGTGCTGGAGGCGCGGCACGCTGTCGCCATCGCGCGTTCCGTAGGCGCGGACAAATATGCTCCGGACACGATGCAGAAAGCCGATGTCGACATCCAGAACATGGAAGGCTTCCTGCGGTCCAAGGGCGACAAGAAGAAGATCCAGTCGCTCGCTCGAAACGCGGCGCAGTTATCCGAGGACGCCCGCATTATCGCCATGAAACGCGCAGAAGAGGATCGGCTGGAGGCAGAGCGCGTTGCTGCCGAAAAGCGCGTCTCAGATGCTAAGGACGAGGCTGAGCGGCAAGCGCGTCAACGCGAGTTGGCCGATGCGCAGAAGCGTGAGGCGCAGGAGCGGGAGCGCAATGCGAATTTGATGGCGGAACAGGCGCAACGCGCCACTGAGCGCGCCAACCTCGAGCAGTTGCGCGCCGAAGCCGCCGCGAAAGACGCCGAGAGGCGCCGGACCGAGGCAGAGGACGCGACTCGTTTAGCGATCGCGAAGGCCGAGAGCGTTCGCACGCAGGCTGCCGCCGATCTCGAAGCGGCGAGGAAGCAACAGGAAGCGTTGCGCGGTCAGGTGGCGGATGCAGAAGCTGCGCGGCTACAGGCGGAACAAGAGCGGCAGCGTGTCCGCGCGGAGTTGCAGCATCAGCTCAACCTGGTTCTCGAGACGCGGGAATCGGCGCGCGGGCTGATCGTAAACATGTCGGATGTCCTGTTCGATACGGCTCGGTACACCTTGAAACCGGGGGCGCGCGAAAAGCTCGCCAAAATGTCCGGAATCATCCTGACGCATCCCGGATTGAAGATGGAAGTCGAAGGACACACCGATAGTGTGGGCGGTGACGAGTACAACCAGAAGCTATCGGAGCAGCGCGCCGACAGCGTACGGCAGTTCCTGATTGAGCAGGGCGTCAATCAGGACGCTATCACGTCGCGCGGCTTCGGCAAGACGAAGCCTGTGGCCACGAACGATACGGCGGCCGGTCGGCAGCGGAACCGGCGTGTCGAGATCGTGGTCAGCGGTGCGCCGATCGAAAGTGCGCCGGCCACCACTGGCGACGCGCGGCAGTAGTCGCGGTTCGTGCGTATGAAACAGGGGCGTGGCGGAAGCAATTCCGCGGCGCCCTTTTTCGTGTCTAGGCGAGTCCACGGACCTTGAGGTGCACCCGACCTTACGCTTGCGATTAGGTCTCCGCTAGCGCAGGTGTGCGGAGCAGGCGAAGCGCGGTCCACATATAGTGCAGTCCGCTGAACGCAGTCAGCGCGATTACGGTCCAGTAAAGGCCTTTCTCGATGTCGATCTCGACCCCTTGCGCGTCGAGTCCCCCTCGATTCAAAAGCATCACCAAAAGGTAGAGAATCTGGGCCAGAGTCGAGAGCTTGCCCCAAATCGTCGGCGGGAATCCCCGATGGCGCGTAAAGAGCAGGCCCGCGACGGCCATCAGCAGAATGAGTACGTCTCGGCCAAGGACCAGGCCGCTAAACCACCACGGCAGGACGCGGTCGACGGCGAGAACCACGAACATGGTGCTGAGCAAAAGCTTGTCGGCGATCGGGTCCGCAAGGAGGCCGAAGCGTGAGGACGCGTTCATTTTGCGGGCGAGCCAGCCGTCGAGCGCGTCAGTGAATCCGGCGATGGCGAAGAGCGCGGCTGCGTAGATGTACTCGCGCTTCCAGATGTAGATTCCTACGAAGGGCACTAGTGCGATGCGCGCAAGCGTCAGCAGATTGGGGATTTGGCGGAGGGCGGTTCGCACGTAGTCCTTCTTTGAGCGTATCTCGCCGCGTCAGGGAGCGAGAAGGACGGCCTTCTTGATGTAGTCGAGCTTCGGGTAGTGCGGAACGATGTACTCGTTGCCTTGAGCTTCGGCCTTGGCCGCGTCCGGACCAGGTCCGCGAGGGGCTATTTCGCCGTAGCCTCCGTAAAGCTGCTCGCAGACCTCCATGCCGTCGACAACTTTGCCAAACGGCACGAAGCCTTTACCGTCGAGCCTGGTGCGGTTGTCGGCGAGGTTGATGAAAATCTGCGTGGTGCGGGAATTAGGCGCGTCCTGCGCGAAGGCAAGCGTCCCTTTCGTGTTCTTCTCTTTCTGTTTGTCGTCGACGATTTTGAGTTGACGCCAGAGCTTCGAGACTTCCGGATCGCGGTGGATGCCGAACTGCGCGACGAACTTGGGCATGACGCGATAGAAGCGGGCTTCGTCGAAGTAGTTGGCGCGAAGCAGTTCGTAGAAGCGGTCCGCGCCGAAGGGCGCCCAGGCTTTGTTGACTTCGACCGTGAAGTCGCCTTTGCTGGTCGTGAATTTGACGCGGAAGACGTCCGGCGCGGTAGCGGGGAGAGCGGGCTTCTGTTCCGCTTTCTTTTCCGGAGTGGAGCAGGCGGCCAGAATCGCCGCCGCCGCGATGAGGAAGGCGCGCATGCGGGTCAGGCTAGCATAGGGACCAATCCGAATCACGGACGGAAGATTCGCGGACCGCTTCTTACCTGGATTCACAGACCTGGAGGTTTGTGCTACTTCGTTACTTCGCGTCGCGCCAGTTGTCTCCGACTCCGACGTCGACGATCAGCGGGACTTCGAGGCGGTAGACCTGCTCCATCTCGCGTTTGACGAGGACGCGCATTTCTTCGACTTCCGCAGGGGGCGCCTCGAAGATCAGTTCGTCGTGCACCTGCAGCAGCATCTTGGTTTCCCTGCCCGCGAGCAACTTGTCGATGCGAATCATGGCCAGCTTGATGAGGTCGGCCGCCGTGCCTTGCAGCGGCGTATTGACCGCAGTGCGTTCGGCGAATCCGCGCGCGTTGGGGTTCCGCGAGTGCATGTCGGGAATGGGCCGTTTGCGGCCAATCAGTGTTTGGGCATACCCCGTCTTACGGACTTCGGCGATGGTCGCATCGATGAATTTGCGCACGCCGGCATAGCGGGCGAAATAGGCGGTGATGTAGCGGTCGGCTTCCTTGCGGTCGATACCGAGCGCGGCCGCGAGGCCGAACGCCGTCTGACCGTAAACGATGCCGAAGTTGACCGCCTTCGCGCCGCGGCGCATTTCCGGAGTCACCATCAACGGCGGAACGCCCATGACTTCGGCGGCGGTACGGGTATGGATGTCTTCGCCGTTACGGAAGGCCTCCGTCAGAACGGGGTCGCGCGACATGTGCGCGAGCAGCCGGAGTTCGATCTGCGAATAGTCGGCAACGATCAGCTTCCAGCCGTCACGCGGCACGAACGCCCGGCGGATCTCGCGGCCCATCTCCGTGCGTATTGGGATGTTCTGGACGTTGGGGTTGAGGGAACTCAGGCGTCCGGTGGCGGCGCCGACCTGATTGAACGTGGTGTGGAGGCGTCCGGTGGACGGCCGGATCAGCGCCGGCAGCGCGTCGACGTACGTGCCTTTTAGCTTCGAGACCTGGCGATAGTCGAGCACCGCCTGGACGACCGCGTGCTCGGCGGAGAGCTGGTCGAGGACATCCGCCGCCGTCGAGATTTTGCCTTTGGGCGCGCGGCCCGGGAACGGAATTTTCAGGTCTTCGAAGAGAACCTTGCCCAATTGCTGCGGGGAATTGATGTTGAAGGTCTTCCCGGCGAGTTCAAAAATGTGGGCGGATAGCCGCCGTAACTCGGCATCCATGGTTTGGGACATGGCGCCCAGGGCATCCGGATCGATGCGGACGCCGATCTGCTCCATGGCGGCAAGCACGGGGGCCAAGGGGCGGTCGATCTGCTCGTAGACGTCGCGCAGGCCCTGAGCGTCGACTTCGGACGCCAGTTTGTCGAAGAGGCTGAGAATCGCTTCCGCGTGTTCGGCGGGGTCCGAGCCGAGCGAGCGGTCGAGATAGCGTTCGGAAAGATTCGCGAGGTCGGCAACGGCGGGCTCCGCCGTGAGCAGGAAGGCGTAGAGCATCACGTCGTGCTCCAGGTTGCGAGCCTCAACGCCGAGCGCTGCGAGCGCCTGCATGGACGCTTTTGCGTCGTGCGTGATCCGCAGGCGGGACCAGGCGGCGGCAGGAAGCGGCGGCGAGGTCGTGCGGCCCTGATTGGTTTGCCAGCTCAGGCCGATCTCGGGAGTATCGAGCGTGCCTTCGCGCGCCGACGAAACCGCCACCGCCACGGGCGCTTCCTCCGGTATGGCGGCAAGCCACGCGTCCAGCTCGTCTTGCGTCGAAAGGCGTTCGAAGTCGCGGGGACGGCCGTCCTCGACATGGCCGAGTTCCTTGAGGAAGCTGTAGAACTCGAGGCCCTGATAGACCTCCTTGAGCTTGGCGCGGTCTTGTTGAACGACTACGAGATCCTCGAGCGTAACCTCAATCGGCACGTCGGTATGGATCGTTGCAAGGCGCTTGCTGAGCAGGATTTGATCGCGATGGTTCTGCAGGCTCTCGCGGTACATCTTGCGCTCCACTTCGGCGGCGCGGTCGAGCGCGGCTTCGACGGAGCCGAACTTCTGGACGATGTCTTTCGCACCTTTGTCGCCGATGCCGGGCGCGCCGGGGATGTTGTCGACGGAGTCGCCTTTGAGCGCAAGCAGGTCGGCGACTTGCGAGGGTTTGACTCCCATGAACGCTTCCGTCTCCGCGATGTCGAACCACTTGTCTTCCTTCATCGGGTTGTACATCGTGGTGTGCTCGGTGACAAGTTGGAGCATGTCCTTGTCGCTCGACACGATGACGACGTCGAGACCCTTGGCCTCGAACCGCTTCGCGAGCGTGCCGATCACGTCGTCGGCCTCGAAGTTGGCAAATTCCATGATCGGGATCCGCCATGCCTCGAGCAACTGCTTGATCCAGGGGATCTGGTCGAGGAGATCGGGCGGGGTCTCCGTCCGGTTCGCTTTGTACTCGGAGAAGGCTTCGTCCCGAAACGTCGGGCCTTCGCTTTCAAACACCGCGGCAAGGTAATCGGGCTTGTGGGTCTCGATCAACTTCCGCAGCATGTTGTGGAAGATATAAACCGCCTCGGTCGAGATGCCGGTCGTGGTCCGCATGGGAGGCGCCCCGGACCGCGCCCGGGCGTGATAGGCGCGGAAGATAAAGCCGAAACTGTCTATCAGAAAGAGGCGAGGCACCACCCCCATCATACTGATTGCCTCATCGGCGTTCGCGAAGATTTTGCAGGCTAATGTCAGAACCCGCCCCACGCTGTGCGTCTGGATCACAGAGGCAGGGGCTCGGACAGGTGTGTCTAAGGCCCGCACATTGTGGCCTTTCGACCACACGCATATCCCGTGAATCGTGGTCAAATGACCACTCACTAGT
>JBDTTK010000270.1:0-6046 GCA_039930685.1 Bryobacteraceae bacterium
CGAAGCGAAGTCCGCCAGGCGGTGATGTCGCTCATCGACAGCGAGCCGACGTTGCTCAGCTCCATCGAGAAGCAGCAGATCAGCGACGAAGTCCTGGACGAGGTGTTCGGCCTCGGGCCGCTCGAGCCTTTGCTGCAGGACCCCACCATTTCCGACATCCTGGTGAATACCCACAAGCAGGTCTACGTCGAGCGAAAAGGCCTCCTGGAACTCACCAACGTCACCTTTCGCGACGACCAGCATCTGCTTCGGATCATCGACAAGATCGTCTCGCAAGTCGGTCGCCGAGTGGACGAATCAACGCCGATGGTCGACGCCCGCTTAAGCGACGGCTCGCGCGTTAACGCCATCATTCCCCCGCTTGCGGTCGATGGGCCTCTTCTCTCGATTCGCCGTTTCAGCACCGACAAGCTGATGCCTCCGGATCTCGTGGACCGCAAGGCCATGTCTCCCGGCATGATGGAACTCCTCGAATCGGCCGTGAAGGCCCATCTGAACATCATCATCGCCGGTGGAACCGGCGCGGGAAAGACGACGCTGTTGAACGCTCTCTCGGCATTCATTGCTCCCAAGGAGCGCATCGTTACCATCGAGGACGCCGCCGAACTTCAATTGAAGCAGCCGCACGTGGCGCGGCTCGAAACCCGGCCTGCCAACCTCGAAGGAAACGGAGCGGTCCGCCAGCGCGAACTGCTTGTCAACAGCCTCCGTATGCGGCCCGATCGAATCGTGGTCGGCGAAGTCCGCGGCGAGGAAGCGCTCGACATGCTCCAGGCGATGAATACCGGTCACGACGGTTCGTTGACCACCGTTCACGCCAATACTCCCCGCGATGCCGTTTCGCGCCTCGAAGTCATGGTGTCCCTGGCAAACGCCAACATGCAGCTGACCTCTATTCGCCAGCAGATCGCGAGTGCGGTCCACATTCTGGTCCAGGCGTCCCGCATGAGCGACGGCTCCCGACGTGTCGTCAACATCACGGAAGTGACCGGCATGGAAGGCGAGATCGTCACGCTCCAGGATCTATACGTCTTTGAGAAGCGCGGCCTTAATCCTGACGGACAAGTCGTCGGCCGCTTCGCGGCGACCGGCATCCGTCCGAAGTTCTACGAAAAGCTTCTATCCGCGGGAATCCGTCTTCGCGCCGATATCTTCGATGAAGTGCTGGAGGTCTGAGGAACGGCCATGAATTTCATTTTCATCGTAGTCGCAATTTGGTTCGCCGCCATCGGTATCTGGTGGCTCGTCTCGAAATTCGCGCGTAGTGCCGATGTCGACAAGATCAAAAGCCGGCTAGCAGGTTCTAAAGCGAAAAAGGAAAAGTCGGCTGTAACGACGCCGGGCCTGATTCGAAGCGAGAAACAGACGGGCCAGCTCATCGATTCGTTCCTGAAGAAATACAGGCTCCAGGCGCGTATCAGCGAACTTCTTGAACAGGCGGGCCTGCGTTGGAATACCACCCGGTTCATCCATGCGAGTCTTGGACTATTTCTCGGCGGATTCGGCCTCGCCTGGATGTTGCTGCCTCCCGAGGTGAGACAGGTTTCCTGGGTAGTCGGCATCCTCGGCGGCATCGGCCCGCTGATGTATGCCGTGCGGAAGCGTAAGGCTCGGTTGAGGCGATTTGAGGAGATCTTCCCGGACGCGCTTGAATTTGTCGCGCGATCCATGCGCGCTGGACACGCGTTCTCGGTTTCGCTCGAAATGATCCACCGCGAGTTCCAGGAACCGGTCGCCGGCGAGTTCCGCCGTACTTTTGAAGAGCACAATCTGGGTTTGCCACTCGAAGTAGCGCTCCAAAAGCTCTCGAAGCGCGTGCCATCGCTCGACGTCCACTTCTTTGTGTCGGCCGTGCTGCTGCAGAAGCGGACTGGTGGAAATCTAGCAGAAATTCTCGACAAGCTCGCCTATGTGATTCGCGAACGGTTCAAGCTGCGCGGACGCATCCGGGCCGTTAGCGCCCACGGAAAGATGACGGCGACAGCACTCAGTCTAATCCCCGTGGCGGTTGCTGTCCTCATGTTCTTCACGAATCCGGATTACGTCAAGTTCTTCTTCACGGATGAAGTGGGGAACATCATGCTGGGCTCGGTCGTCGCGCTTCAGCTAATCGGCTACGGAATCATGAAGAAGATTGTGAACATCGAGGTCTAATCATGGCGGTTGTTTTTACGGGCATCCTTTTCATCGCGCTGGCACTGGCCCTATCCGCGGCCGGGATGCGGTTATATGTGCGTCCGAAAGAGGCCATGGAGCGTGTGGCCGCCGGCACCGACACGCAGGAAGAGCTCCCGGCACACCCCAGCCTCGCGTTCCATGAACTGGTCAAGAAGCTGGGCAACCTGGTGCCCGCGTCTCCCAAAGACGTGACCATCATGCAGCGCCGTCTGATTCGCGCCGGCATACGGAATCAGAACGCCATCAAGATCCTGTACGGCGCCAAAGTCGCGCTCGGCGTGGCGTTTCCCCTGTTGACGGCCTTGCTGGTTTCCTCCTCCACGGCGGACGCGAGCAATAAGTTCGTGGCGGTTCTCGCCGCCGCTGCCATGGGTTTCTTCGGGCCGAACGAATACGTCCGGATGGCCTCGAAAAAGCGGCAAAAAGAGATCAACCGCGGACTGCCGAATGCGCTCGATCTCTTAGTTGTCTGCGTCGAGAGCGGTCTCGGCCTCGATCAGGCGATCCTTCAGGTCTCTAAAGAACTGGATAAGGCGCACCCCGAGATCAGCGAAGAGTTCGGGTTGGTCAACCTGGAGTTGAAGGCCGGTAAACGTCGCGTCGAAGCGCTTCGCAACCTTGCTGAACGCTCGGCGGCCGAGGATCTCAAGAAATTGGTGGCGGTGCTGATCCAGGCCGACCGATTCGGCACTGGCGTCGCACAAAGCCTTCGGCAGCACGCTGACTATATGCGCGTCCAGACCCGGCAGATTGCGGAAGAGAAGGCTGCGAAACTCGGCGTGAAGCTAGTCTTTCCCATCTTTTTCTGCATCCTGCCGTCCTTGTTCGTCGTTACGGTCGGCCCGGTCGCGATGAAGATCATTCGTGAGCTGGTTCCGATGATGAACAGCATTTGATGCGCGGTATCACGAAAAAGCAATTTTTTGCCGAAAGAAATGAAAAGGGACGGAATTCAAAATCGTCGAGGAAAGGAGAACAACGATGGATAGCGGAACGGTCCGAATCGTGTGTGCGGTGCTCGCAGTCCTGTTTATCGGGATTATCGTGCTTCGCCGTAAGAAGACCAGCGAGTAACATCGCCGGTCCGTGAGATTTCGGGTTGGGGCGCTCCGGCATGGTCGAGGCGCCCTGATCCCCAACGGAAACTTCAGCCAACCCAGCAGGATAGCCGGGTGCAATTTTGATGCAAGACGCTTGATCGTCTTTGTTCCATTTGGTGAGGTCAGATATGCGCAACAAATTTTTTGGGTGGATGATTGCCCTGGGAGTGACCCTCGGCGGCACCGCAATGGCGGGCACCTTCGGCAAAGTCGTGGCGATCGGCGGAAGCGCCTCCGACCTCGCTCTTGACGAGCCCCGGGGTGTGCTGTATGTCGCCAATTACACGGCGAACCGGATCGAAGTGATGTCCTTGGCCAATCTGACCGTTCAGACGTCGATCAATGTGGCTTCACAGCCCAGCGGCCTGGCTCTATCTCCAGACGGCCAGTATCTGGTAGTGACGCACTATGGGAATTTCGCTTCGCCGGCGTCCCCCGCAAACGGGCTCACCGTAATCGACCTCAACACCAACGGAAAGCAGACATTCGTCCTGGGCAACGCTCCTCTCGGAGTCGCGTTCGGTCTCGATAACAAAGCCCTTATCGCCACCACGCAGGATTTCATTCTCTTCGATCCCGTCACGGGAACGACGCAAGTGCTGGACACCGTCGCCGGAGTCACGGCCAAGACGTTGCCGCAGCCGCCAGCCACGTTCCCTCCGTCCATCGTGGGCGCTTCGATGAGCACATCCGCGGACGGCCTGGTGATCTATGGCCTGACGGATACTATCCGGTTCCGCTACAGCGTAAATACGAAGACGCTTTCCTCGGTGGGCTACACTTCGTCCCCGCCTCTCGGACCGCGCGTCGTTACGGTCTCCGGCGACGGCTCCTTCTGGGCTGGTGGATGGGCGCTCTTTAACGCGAACGGCTCCCTGATGAGCCAGTTCCCGAACGCGCTTGGCGCGCTGAACATCGGAAGCCTCGCGATCGACAACAAGCGCGGCGTGATTTATGCGCAAGTCCCCGAAACGGGTGTCGGATCGGGCACGACTGCCGTTCCCGTGCTGCGCATCGTCGATGCGGACAACTTGAATGTTCGGGAGACCATCCAACTGTCGGAGAACCTCGCTGGTAAGAGCGTGATGTCGTCAGACGGCGACACACTATACTCGCTCTCCGATAGCGGCGTAACCGTTTTTGCGGTCGGCGCTCTTGACCAGGTACACCGCGTTGTAGCCTCGCAAGAGGACGTGATCTTCCGCGGCAATTTTTGCGATCGTCGAGTCGCCACCCAACAGATTACGATTGTGAATCCGGGCGGCGGACGCACCGCGTTCACCCTCTCGACAACGACCAGTGGAATCACGATCTCTCCTTCGTCCGGTCTCACCCCGGCCACGGTCCGCATTTCGGTCGATCCAACCGCGTTCCAGAATCAGAAGGGCACGGTTGCCGCTCTGATCGACGTCAAGTCGTCGCAGGCCGTGAATATTCCCTCCCAGATCCGGGTGCTGATTAACAACCGGGAGCCGGACCAGAGAGGTACGTTCTTCGACGTTCCCGGCAAACTGGTCGACGTCCTGTCGGATCCGTCCCGCGATCGGTTCTACGTCCTTCGCCAGGACCGTAACCAGGTGCTCGTGTACGACGGAACAAGCTACTCGCAGATTGCCACGCTCCGGACCGGAAACACCCCGACTCAGTTGGCTATCACGTTTGATCGGCGCTACCTCCTGGTTGGTGCAGATAACTCCCAGCTCTTGTACATCTACGATCTCGAGACCCTGCAGCCCCTGCAGCCAGTCAGCATGCCGGGTGGTCACTACCCACGCTCCGTAGCGTCGTCCGCGAAGGCGATTCTGGTCGCTTCCCGTGTCGCTGGCTCCACCCACACCATCGATCGCGTGGATTTGGGGTCGCGGCTTTCCAACACGCCGCCAACCCTCGGCGTTTTCAACAACGACATCAACATCAATACGAACCTGGTCGCTTCACCGAATGGCTCCTCGATCCTCGCCGCGTCGGCCGACGGAACGGTGCTGCTGTATAACGCGAACGCCGATACCTTCACGGTTTCACGTAAGGATTCGACGGGCTTGTCCGGCGCGTATGCTGCATCCAGCTTCGACCAATACGTAGTCGGAAACACTCTCTACAATTCGTCTCTCGTCCCAGTCGGAAAGTTCGACTCCTCAATGGGTGCGTCATCCGGATTCGCTTTCGTCGACAGCGCCGCGATTCGGACCACGACACCCGATTCCACCAGCCCCGGATTCATCCAGCGCGTCGACTTGTCGACTGCGACCGGCGTGCGAACCACGCGCATGGTGGAATCTCCGCTGACCGGCACGACTGGCTTCGTCTTCACTCGGACTCTGGCCCCCCTCTACAGCCGCAATGCGATCGTCAATCTCACGGTTTCTGGATTCACCGTACTCCCGTGGACCTACGACGATTCTGTCGCGCCCCCTCGGATCGACCGCGTTGTCTCCAGCGCGGACCTTGGCCAGGGCGTGGCCCCCGGTGGTCTCATCACGATCGTTGGCGCGAACCTCAGCCCCGTCAACGCCGCCTCCCGCGAGATTCCCTTGCCGACCGCTCTTGCGGACAGCTGCCTCACGGTCAACGGCCTTCCGGTTCCGATCGTCTTCGTATCGCCGAAACAGATTAACGCCCAGCTGCCCTTCGAGGCGGTCGGCAACGTGACGCTGATCGTTCGGACACCCGGTGGTGTCAGCGATAACTTCAACCTGGTCATCCTGCCGACGGCGCCGCGCATCTTCCTTAGCGGAAACGCGGGCGACATCGACAATCTCCCCACGCTT
>JBDTTK010000271.1:0-6039 GCA_039930685.1 Bryobacteraceae bacterium
AATCACCTGGGCCGAATCCGCCACCGGAAGCGGCCGGAGGGCGATCGAATTCAGTAGCGTGAAGATCGCGGTATTTACGCCGATTCCGAAGGCCAGGGCGAGCACAGACACGATGGCAAAGCTCGGATTCTTGCGCAGCGTCCGCGCCCCGTATTGGACATCCTGGACCAAATCGGAAAACAGTGTCATTGGATTACGTCTCTTTCGTTTTGGTTGGAATGGATCCGGCGCATGGAAGCGGCTGCCGATTGCGCTCAGTGCCTGCCGCCAGAACCATTTGGAGGAACGTTCGCCCGCCGAATACTCTTCGACGAGGTCGCCCGCGATGCATTCGTAGTGGGCCCGCGACAGGCGCAGCCGCAGCAGCCAGCAGGCCAAGCGGGGAGGTGTGCGTGAAGTGTGTTCGTGCGCCGTCATATCTTTTGCAGATCCAGCCCGTCCAGCATTCCCGACAGCGCTTCCTGCGTGCGGCGGACCGCTTTCAGGCCGAGCGGCTCGACCTTGAAGTACCGTTTGGCGCGTCCGCCACGCTGCGTGGTCGGGTCCGCGAACCAGGAGGCGACGTAACCTTTGGCCTCCAGGCGATCCAGCGTGCTGTAGAGAGCGCCCACGGAGACATCGCGCTTGGTGCGCAGTTCGATTTCATGGCGGATCGGGACGCCGTAGGCGTTTTTTCCAAGACGCAGGAGTGCGAGCAGGACGATCTGCTCGAATTCGCCGAGATAATCGCGGGCGGCCATATGTTCTGCATTGTAGGATACGAGCGCCGAACGATTCTGTTCCAAATTTTTTGGAGCGTCGGTCGATGGCGATCCCGAGGCCGCGGACCGGCACGGTACAATCACCGTTGTGCCGGTTCCTCAAGGCCCGCTTGCGGGCATTCGCGTCCTGGATTTCTCTAGCTTTCTAGCCGGTCCCACCGCGGCGCAGCTTCTGGGCGACATGGGCGCCGACGTGGTCAAGGTGGAGCCTCCGACCGGCGATCTCGGACGAACGTGGAGTCCTTTCATCGCCGGAGAGTCTCGCTTCTTCCTCGCCTGGAACCGCAATAAGCGCAGTATCGCCATTGACTTGACGACGGACGCCGGTCGTGAGATTGTCTACAAACTGATCGCGGACACGGATGTCGTGGTCGAGAACTTCCGCCACGGCATCACCGCCAAACTCAAGATCGATTACGAGACTCTCCGTGAGCGCAATCCAAAACTGATTTATTGCTCCTCCACCGCGTTCGGCGCGAAGGGTCCGCAGGCGAAGCGGCCGGGCTACGATCCGGTTCTGCAATCTCTTGCGGGCGCGGCGCGGGGTAACGAACGGAACAACGGCGGCACGACGGCGATCTGCTCGGTGGCGGTTTCGGACCATCAGGCGTGCATGCTGATGGTATCGGGAATTTGCGCCGCGCTTTACTACCGCGAGCGCACAGGTGTGGGGCAGAAACTCGAGACGTCATTGCTGCAGGCGGCGATGTCGGTGCAGTCGCAGATGTTCGTCAAGGCGCTCGACCGGAAGGAGGATGGGCTCCTGGGAATCTCGCCCTATCGACTGTTTGCCACCAAGGACGACAAGATTTTCATCGCCGCGGCCACCGACCGCTTTTGGCGGATCCTCTGTGACGTCATCGGCGAACCGGAGCTTGGAACTGACCCGGCTTTTGCCACGAACGGCCAGCGCGTCAACCAGGCGACCGTGCTCAATGAGCGGCTGCAGCCCCGGTTCCTCGAGAAGACGACCGCCGAATGGGAGGCGCTGCTCGTAGCAGCGGGCGTTCCGTGCGCCGCCATCAAGACCTACATGGAGTTTTTCGACGATCCGCAGGTGGCGGCCATGGACATGAATCCGGTGATGGAGCACCCGCTCGCCGGACGCTTGCAGGTCTCCGGCCTGCCGATCCACTTTCACGAGACTCCCGGCGTGTTGAACCGCCCCTCGCCGCTCCTGGGCCAGCACACCAAAGAGATCCTCGCGGAGGCCGGATACGACGCAATCGAGATTGAACGCCTGATCGCCAGCCAGACGGTTCGGCAGCACGCAATCGCCAGTGTCCAACTCGAAGCTGCCGAGCCGCGACCCTAAGGAAGCGGCCGATCCGCCACCAGAACGCCATGTACCAGTCCGGCCTCTTTGCTGAACCGCCCAAATTTGACCGCGATGGACTCGCAGCACGGCTCGCCCGGCTCCGCGAGCAGAACATCTTCATCGGGACGAGTTCGTGGAAATATGAAGGCTGGCTCGATCAGATCTACACGCCGGAGCGGTACGTTACGCGGGGCAAGTTTTCGAAAGCCCGCTTCGAGTCCGAGTGCCTCGCCGAGTATGCGCAGGTGTTTCCCATCGTCTGCGGCGACTTTAGCTTTTATCAGTTCCCGACGCCGGAATACTGGCAGAAGCTGTTCGCGTCCGCTTCGCCTGACCTGCATTTCGCCTTCAAGATTCCGGAGGAAATCACGGTCAACGTCTGGCCGCATCATGCCCGCTACGGACCGCGCGCGGGCTTCCGAAACGAATCGTTTCTCAACGCGGCGCTTCTCGAGGCTGCGTTCCTGGACTTGCTGAAGCCCTATCGCGCGCGCGTTCCGGTGCTGATCTTCGAGTTCGGCGCGTTCGCCCAGAAGAGCTTCGCGCACGCAGGGGAGTTCCTTCACGCGTTGAAACCTTTCCTCGCCGCGCTGCCGGACACGTTCCGGTATGGCGTCGAGGTCCGCAACGAGGATTACCTGGTGCCGGCGTATTTCGACGCGCTCCGCGAACGCAACATCACGCACGTCTTCAACGCCTGGAGCCGGATGCCCGAGATCGGCGAGCAGATCGAAATGCCGGGCGCGTTCACCTCGGATATCGTCGTCAGCCGCGCGCTGCTTAAAAAGGGACGCGCCTACGAGGACGCGGTGGCGCAGTTTTCACCCTACCGCGAAGTGCAGGATCCCAACGACAGCGCGCGCGCCGCGCTTCGCGCGTTAATTCAGCGGGCGCAAAAAGAGCGCCGGTCCGCTTACCTGTTCGTCAACAATCGTCTCGAAGGAAACTCGCCCGGTACGATCGAAGCTGTCCTTGGCGATGATTAGCCTTCCCGTCGATGCGATTCTTGCGGACGTCCTTGTGGCGCTCCGCGAGCGCAACAACCTCGTTATCGAAGCACCGCCTGGGGCGGGGAAGACGACTCGCGTTCCGGCGGCGCTTCTGGACGCATTCGAGGGCGATGTTCTCGTGCTCGAACCGCGCAGGCTCGCCGCCCGCATGGCGGCTAGACGGGTCGCCCAGGAACGGCAGGAGCGACTGGGTGATACCGTCGGCTATCAGGTCCGCTTTGAGGATGTTTCCTCGCCGCGGACCCGCTTGAAGTTCGTCACGGAAGGCGTCCTCGTGCGGCGCATGCTTTCAGATCCGTCGCTACGCGGAGTTTCGACCGTCGTCCTCGACGAATTCCACGAGCGTCATCTCGACGGCGACGCAGCGCTCGCGCTCCTACGCCGGCTTCAGAACACGAAGCGCCCGGAGCTGCGTCTGGTGGTCATGTCCGCTACTCTCGACGCGCTGCCGGTCGCCGAATACCTCGAGGCGAACACTCTCAAGAGCGAAGGACGGCTCTTCGATTTGGCGATCGAGCACACGCCGCATTCCGCCGCGCCGCTGGAAGAACAGGTCGCGTCCGGACTCGAGCGAGCTCTGAAAGCGCAAGCGCGAGGCGACATCCTCGTGTTCCTTCCCGGCGCTGCGGAAATCCGGCGTGTGCAACGCGCCTGCGATTCCATCGCGCGATCCGCAAAGCTCGCACTGGTCACGCTGCACGGCGACCTTTCGCCTGACGAGCAGGACCGAGCCCTCACATCTGGACCGCAGCGCAAAGTCATCCTGTCAACCAACGTCGCTGAGAGCTCGATCACGATCGAGGGGGTCACGGCGGTTATCGATTCCGGCTTGGCGCGCATCGCGAGCGACTCCCCCTGGACCGGCTTGCCTCGTCTCGACATCGGCCGGATCAGCAAGGCGTCGGCCAAGCAGCGCGCCGGACGGGCTGCGCGCACCGCGCCCGGGCATGTCGTCCGCCTCTATTCGCTTGACGATTTCGTCCGGCGTCCAGAGCACGACTCGCCTGAAATCACGCGCCGTGAACTCTCGCAACTGGTCCTCGATTTGCGGACGATGGGCGTTCGGGAACTCGATTGGCTGGACGCGCCGCCTGCCGCCGCCTGGCAGGCAGCCACGGACTTGCTCGAACGGCTGGGCGCGCTCGACGGCGGAACGGTCACTGCCACGGGCCGCAAGATGGCGCAACTACCGGTCCACCCCCGTCTGGCGCGTCTGATGCTCGAAGCCGGCGACCGGAAGGCGCCCCGCGCTGGATGCGCCGCCGCGGCGGTCCTTTCGGCGGGCGAACGCGCGGGCGGCAATCCGGCTCGCGTCACGGACCTCCACGACCTCGTCGAAGGAGACTGGCAGCCAACCACCCGCCGTGTCTTCGACCAACTCCGCAGAATACTTACAGGCGCCGACCGCGCGAGCGACTCTGACGAAGCGGTCCGGTGGGCTGTGCTCGCTGCCTTTCCCGATCGAATCGCGCGGCGCCGCCGCGAGGGAGAGGCGCTGCTCTCGGCAGGCGGATCGGCAAGAGCGGAGGGCGTCCATTCTGAATTCTTCGTCGCGGTCGACATCGAGGAACGCCGGGACCGCGGCCTGCCGTTTGTCCGCCTGGCGTCCGCGATTGAACCGGAATGGCTGCTGGAGCTCTATTCGGATCGGGTCCTCGAACGCCGAACGGTCGAGTGGAACCGCGCCGCCGAACGCGTCGAGCAGGTGAATGCGCTCGTTTACGATCAACTCGTCATCGAGGAGAAGCGCGGCGGCAAGGCGGACTCCGAAACCGCGGCCGCTCTGCTTGCGGACCGCGCCGCCGAAGTGGACCTCGGGCGGTTCGTCGATCGCGATGCGCTGGCGTTGCTGCAGGCGCGCACCGCGTTCGCGGCGCATCACTCCAAAGTGCAGCCGATCACCGACGAAACCGTTGCGGCCGCGCTCCGCGAACTCGCCGGCGGCTGCACCAGTTTCAAGGATCTCGAAGGTGCCGGACTGCTCCACGCGCTCGAAGCTCGCGCCGGACGCGCCGAGCTCGATCGGGCTGCGCCTCCGGCTCTGCGCCTGGCCGGGGGCCGCCAGGTGAAGGTGCACTACGAGCCCGGAAAGCCACCATGGATTGAATCCCGCTTGCAAGACTTCTTCGGAATGCGGGAGACGCCGAGCGTTTCAGGGACTCCTGTCGTCGTTCATTTGCTCGCGCCCAATCAGCGGCCGGTTCAGGTCACTAGCGACCTCGGCGGATTTTGGGAGCGACTCTACCCTCAGGTACGCCGCGAACTGATGCGGCGCTATCCAAAACACAAGTGGCCCGAGGACCCCCGCCTTATGAGTTAGCCGGGTCACACGCTACAGATTGCGCACCTCAGCTGTGGCCAAAAATCTACAGAATCTTTGAGCAAATGAGCTATACTCAGGCGGCAAACCGTTAGCTCAAGGATCCAAGAGAAGAGGTGGGTCATGTTTTCGGAGGTCCGGAGTCCGACAGGACATTTCGCGCTGGTTCCAATGCCGGGAACCTTTTTCGAGAATCCTTCACCGTTCGGCGGGAGCGCCCTGCTGGTACTCAATCGATTCGACAACAATTCGGCCAAACTTCGGTCCGAACACCTGCAAGGGATCACCGTAGCGGCGGCCCAGGCGAGCGGCCGGGTGAAGGTGCTCGAACTCTACGGTATTACGGACCGCAGCGGTTCCGATGCCCTTAATATGGCGCTGTCGATTCGGAGGGCGGACGCCGCACTTGCGGCTCTGAGTACTGCCCTCGGTCTAGGTCCGAACAACATCACCTTTGCGAACGGCTTGGGCGAGCGTTTTGCGGACCAGTATTTCATGCTCAAGCAGAATGCCCGAGACCCCACTATGCGGGGCGTTGCCTGCTATCTGTGGGATTCCCTCTCCACTGCGCGGGATCCATTCTTGAGGGTGGCCGTCGCTTTCGCTGCTCCGCCCCGGGGCGGAATCGGC
>JBDTTK010000272.1:0-6024 GCA_039930685.1 Bryobacteraceae bacterium
GCCGACGGATTTCAGGCTAAGCGCTTTACCGACGTGCATCTCTCGGTTGGTCAGCAAGCCAAGATCGACGTCAAGCTCGAGGTCGGATCGTCGAAGCAGGTCGTCGACGTGGTTGGTACTGAGGTGCCGTTACTGCAGACCGTCGAAGCGAGTGTCGGAACGGTGGTCAACGGCGAGAGCGTCGTCAACCTGCCGCTCAACGGCCGGTTCTTCACGCAGCTCCTTCAGTTGTCGCCGGGAACGGTTCCGGCGATTCGCGACATTCCCTCCGGGAACAACTTCCGCAACGGCGTACAGCGAAATGGTATGCCGGCTTTCGGCGTGAACGGGCAAAGCGGCGCCTATACGAACTTCCGCATCGACGGAATCGAGAACACGGAGCGCGAATTCGGTGGAGCCAATATCGCGATCTCGGTCGACGCAATTGAAGAGTTCAAGTTCCAGACGGCTAACTTCTCGGCCGAATACGGGCAGGGCCCGGCGCAGGTCGATGTCGTTACGAAGGGCGGAACAAACTCCTACCATGGCGGACTCTTTGAATTCCTCCGCAACGATAAGTTCGATGCCAGCCAGTGGTCCTTTTCGGGTCCGCACTCCCCGCCGCTCCTGAAGCGCAATCAGTTCGGCGGAAACTTCGGTGGACCGATCAAGAAGGACAAGCTGTTCTTCTTCTTTAACTACGACGGCACCAGAGAGGTGTTTTCCGCTCCTCGAGTTGTGGATGTGCTCTCGAATGAGCAACGGCAGGGGATTTTCCCGATCGGCAACCCGATCTTTGATCCGCTAAACAATCAGCTGTTCCCAAACAACACGATTCCGAAGGCGCGATTCGACTCGATTGCAGCCAAGGTCTTGAATGTGGTTCCTGCTCCGAACCAACCCGGCAACATTAACTTCAACAGTGCGGGCCTGCCGATCAGCGTATCGAACAACTACAGCTACGTCCCGCGCCATACCTTCACGGCCAATCAGTTCAACTTCCGGGCGGACTATACGCTGTCGCCCAAGGACACCTTATACGGACGCTACACGTACAGTTCCAATCACCAGGTGGGCGACGGGCCGCTGGCGACCAACATTCAGCAATCCATCGTCGGATCGGACATAGCGGATATCGGCGGGCAAAACCTCAGCGCCGGTTGGTATCACACCTTCAATTCGTCGACCATCAACGAACTTCGCGGCGGGCTGCTTACCAATCCGCAGAACTACCTGAAGGGCGACAACACGGATTACGCCAAGGAGTTTGGACTTTCGTCCGCTCTTTCGCCGAATGCTGCGTTAGGACTGCCGCAGTTCAACATCGGCTCCATCGTCTTGTCGTCGGGCGCCGCGCGTCCGCTAATCTCCGGTGAGCACAATTACGAGCTAGTCGACAACCTGACGATCATTCGCGGGTCGCACAACATCAAGACCGGCTTTCAAATGCGTCGCGAGTATCTATTTACGTCGAACGCCAACTTTTCGAACGGAGTGTTCTCCTTTAATGGCGTGCAAACCCGTTCACGCGGGACGGTTACGTACCAGGGCAAGAGCGTGAATCAGGGCTCGACCGGAACCACGTTCTGCCCCGGCGGAGTAGACCCGACCGCATGCCCGGGTGGCAATGCCTATGCCGACTTCCTGCTGGGCTATCTCAGTTCGTTCTCCACTCGATCGCCGGTGCCCTATACGGAAAAGTACGCCGGAGTTTGGGCATTTTATGTCAATGACACGTGGCGGGTTGCCCGCAAACTGACGTTGAACCTTGGGCTCCGGTGGGATTATTACCGACGTCCGGTGGCTAGCCCCAATGCGTATGCGCAACCGGAGATCATCAACGATCGATTCACCGGCCGTATCGGAGTCGCAGAAGTGGATGGCAAGTTCGGACCCGGGGTTCTCCCCGAGTCGATCGCTCTGACGCCCGGCGTATTCGTTGGCTGCTCGGTCCTCGGGCTGCCCTCCGATAGCTGTCTCAATTCGCAAAAGAATAATTGGCAGCCCCGCGTAGGATTCGCGTGGCAGCCCACCGACAAATCGGTGATCCGAGGTGCCGGCGGCCTCTTCGTCGGACGCTGGGGTGGCAACCAGGAGCTCGAGGTCGGCACCAATATGTTCCCCTACACGTCCTCCACGCAGACTCCGACCTACACCTCCGCTCCCGCCGGAACTGCGCAGCCCCCGCTGCTGCTTTCTAATCCGCTCGCCACGTCCGGAGCCGCTACGCCGAGCATCGGGGCCCACGATCCGAATCGCAAGCTGCCGGTGACCTACCAGATCAATCTGACCGCGGAGCATCGGCTGCCCGGCGACATGACTGCTTCGGTCGGCTACGTCTCGGTGATTGGGCGCCATATTGCGGACGGAGGCACCTGCTGCGTCTATAACGCGTTCACCAACACAGGGATTGTCCTCGCTCCCGGTCAAACCTCGGTCCGGCCCGATACCCGCTTTGCGAATATCTCGGTGACGACCAGCCGCAACACATCGAACTACCAATCGCTCCAGACCCAGGTCAACAAGCGCTTCAGCCATGGGCTCACGTTCACCGCCGCGTATACCTACTCAAAGAATACGGGCGTCACGGTAGGACTCAGTGATCCGCGTTTCCCGGAAATCGATCGCGGTCCGCTGAACACCGATCTTCGTCACAACTTCGTGGCATCGTCCGTTTGGTCTCTGCCATTCGGACCCGGTCATAATCTCGCCGGCGGCGGTGGAGCACTCGGCTACATCGTGCAAGGCTGGCAGCTGACTCAGATCGTCAGCAAGCGGAGCGGATTCCCGATCACGCCGATCCTCTCCGGAACCGACATCATCAATTTCAAAGGACAAAACAAGACTCAGGATCGCCCGGATCGCATCTGCAACGGCGCGATCGACAATCCGTCGGTCTTCAACTGGTTCGACAAGAGCTGCTTCGTTCTTCCGGTTCAATCCACCACGCCTGGAGCATTGCTCCGCCAGGGGAATTCCGGACCGAACATCCTCTACGGGCCAGGCGGGTTTAATCTGGATTTCGGCCTGACCCGACAGTTCAAAGTCACCGAACGCGTCGCTTTGGACTTCCGCGCGGAGGCATTCAACGTGCTTAATCACCCGACGTTCGCTTCACCGGATGCCAACATCAGTCCGTCGGGCTCGAACACTCCGGCGCGAATTACCTCTACGATCTCGTCGCCGCGCACCATGCAGTTGGCGCTCAAGCTGCGATTCTAAGGTTGACGATGATACGACTCGCACTCTTCGTGTTGACGATTGCCGTTCCGTTCGTGCGCGGCGCCGAGTTACCGTTGCTCGGCCTCGCGCACGTCGAGATTCGCGTCTCGGATTTCGAGAAGGCGCGCGCTTTTTACAGCGACGTGGTTGGACTCGAGGAAGCCACGGACCTTCGAATCAAGAACGAGGACGGTTCCACCAAACTCGCCTATTTCAAGGTGAACGACCAGCAGTTCATCGAGATCATGCCCTCTCTGAAGGCGGATGAACTCGTTCCAATGACGCACATCGCGTTTTACACCTCGGATGTGCGGAAGACCCACGAGATGGTCGGGAAGATGGGGCTTTCGCCTACCGACATCCGGAAGGCGCCGCGTTACGGCGAAGTGTTCTACGTAAAAAATCCGCCAGGCCAGAAACTGGGCGTAATTGAATTCCTCCAATATGAGCCGGACACCATGCAGGGCAAGACTCACGGAAAATGGCTCGGCGAGCGGCGCCTCGGCAAGCATGTCGAGCACGCTGGCATCGTGACAACCGATGTGGACGCGGCGTACAAGTTCTACACGGAGACACTTGGCTTCCACGAAACGTGGCGACGGAGCGACAAGGACACCGGCCGGGTCATCATCATTCACCTTCGGCTTCCTGGTTCCGCCGTCGACTACGTCGAACTCGTGAATCAATCGGGCAAGCCGAATCTGACGCGCGCCGAGGCGGGGAACTCCGCGCATTTCTCGCTCGGCGTTTCGGACGTCCAGGAGATCCGGCGGATCAGCTACCAACGGGGCATGAAAGACGACCGTATGCAGCAGCCTCGCTTCGGCCGCGATGAACGTTGGCAGTTCAATCTCATCGACCCTGACGGCACCCGCATTGAGTTCATGCAGCCCCGCGATCCGGCGCGGCGCGGAATTCCACTGCCGAAAAACTGAGTGGGTACTCTAAAGCTCCTACCGCGGGAACAAGTCCAGAATGCCGGCCTCGCAGGCATGATCCGCTGCTATTTCCTGCCGGTGGCCGTTGCCGCTGTTGCGTACGCCCTCCACTACCTTCCATTTGCGCCCTTTAAAGTGACAGGTGATTTCGGCGTCCGGCGGCCGGTGAGCGCAGCGATTCTCGCGATTGTCGCGGGTGCCGTCGTGCGCAATGTAACGACAGTTTCCGGCGAAGCGCTGCGCGGATCGAAGTCCATCGTGAAGCGCGTCATCCCCTGGACCATCGTGCTGATTGGCGCGAGCCTGAGTGCCCATCACGTCGCGACCGTCGGCTGGCGGGCGGCAGTGGTGATTCTGCTGTGTCTGGGGTTCGCCATGGCTGCCGCCTGGCTGATCGGCCGCCTGCTCGGCGTCGAGACACGAACCTCCCTCCTCATCGGAGCCGGGACCGCAATCTGCGGCAACAGCGCCATCATTGCCGTCGCGCCGATGATCGACGCCGGCGATGAAGACTTGTTCCTGTCAGTCGGGACGATCAACCTCCTTGGACTCGTCATGATGTTCTCCGCTCCGGCTCTTGGTGTATGGATGGGTATGAACGATCAGCAATTCGCCGTCTGGTCAGGCACCACGATCCATGCGGTGCCGCAAGTGGTGGCGGCCGGATTCGCATTCAGCCAGAAAGCGGGAGCGCTTGCGACACTCGTGAAACTGGTTCGAGTGGCGATGCTCGCACCGCTTTTGCTGGTGATTGCGTTTGCCGCGGCGCGGCGCGGCGACCGCACCAAGCAAGTCGACTACCGGCGTCTGGTGCCGCTCTTTCTGTGGGGATTCCTCGGATTGTTCGCGCTGAATAGCCTGGGCTGGTTGCCGTTCGCTTCGCAGATCACCGAAGCCGGAGAGATTCTCCTGACGCTTTCGATGGCGGCGATGGGCCTAGAAGTCAGCCTGCGGAGTCTGCTGCGGGTAGGCGGCCCGGCGCTCGCGACCGGGGCCGCAACGTGCGCCGCGCTGTGCGGCGCAAGCTGGGGCCTGATCTTGTGGCTGCTGTAACCCGGCGGTGCTAGCGCGCCGACGGAACCGCGTCGAACAACTTCGTCGGCGGAACCCGCTTCCAGTCGTTGAGGAACATCTCCAAACCCTGGTCCGTCATCGGATGGTGATACAGCAACTCGAGCATGTCGAGCGGCATCGTCGCCACGTCGGCGCCGGCAAGCAAGCACTCAAGGACCTGCCGTGGACTACGAATGCTCGCCGCCAGGATCTTGGTCTGGTAGCCGTAGTTGTCGTAGATCTGCCGGATTTGCCGGATCAATTCGATGCCGTCGTCGCCGACCAGATCTTTGCGGTGCACGAACGGGCTGATGTAAGTCGCGCCGTTCTTTGCGGCCAGATGCGCCTGGAGCGCGCTAAAGCAGAGCGTCACATTTGTCTTAATGCCTTCGGCGGCCAGCGTCTTGACGGCGGCCAGACCTTCGGCTGAGATCGCGATCTTCGCAACGGCGTTCGGATGCAGCGCGGCCACCGCGCGCGATTCATGAATGATGCCGTCGCGGTCCTGGCTAATGGTCTCCACGCTGATCGGTCCGTCAACGAGGGTGAAAATTTCGCGCACGACATCTTCGAAGTCGCGCCCGGAATTCGCGATGTGAGTCGGATTGGTGGTCACGCCGTCGATGATGCCCCAGCCCTGGGCTTTGCGAATCTCATCCACTTTGGCGGTGTCGATAAATAGTTGCATGGGTGTCTCCGTCTACTTGCGGCCTAGGTCGTGATCTTGTCGCCTTTACCGGCCATGAAGTCTTTGTTTTTATCGCCCACCCAATAACGCTCCCCGGCGATGCACCAGATGAACTCGAGCGGATCCTCCTGCGAAAACACCGGG
>JBDTTK010000273.1:0-6019 GCA_039930685.1 Bryobacteraceae bacterium
GAGTTCCGCGGGGCTAATCTCGGGGGTTAATGGTTTCGTCATTTGTCTTCTTTCGGTCGTACCCTTATTGGATGCGGGATCTTGGGAATCAGGTTCGCTGCATGAACTCGGAACGGCGCATCCAAACCACGGTCAGCATCAGCAAAAGGAGGATGGCGGCCATGGCGGGGCTACCACCAATGAGCACCAAATGTGTCAGGACAGCGCCGATCATCACGCACGTGAGGAGGGCCGCGGCGTAAACCGATGTCCGGGGAAACTGCAATCCGATGGCTCCCATCACTTCTAAAGATCCGGTGAGGTAGCGAAACCACTGTCCAAATCCAACTTTCTCAAAAGTAGCCACCATCTCGGAAGCGCCCAGCAGTTTCGATCCACCGGCAAAGAGAAAAAGAAGGCCAGCGCCGATCTGGATGGCTGCCAGGCCCCAGGATCGAGCACGGCTCAGGTTATCATTCATACTTGATTACTTTGCACTATCTGGTATGCTTTGAAAAGTAGGTACTTCATAGTAACTTAGTATGCAACAGGCAAATCCAACAAATTGCAGTGAATCAGGCACTCCACCTCCTCCGATGAAGTGCTCCATGGAGTCGTTTTTGCGGGTCCTCGCCGGACCTTGGACACTGTACCTGATCTGGCTATTCGGAAATCGGGGACCGCTTCGATTCGGTGAGATCCGCCGTCTGGTGCCGGGTATTTCGTCCAAAGTCCTCACGGAGCGACTGCGGATGCTTGAAGCCGAAGGGCTGATCTACCGCCACTACGAACCTACCGTGCCGCCCCAAGTGACGTACGGGCCGCAGCCACGGATGAATCAACTCACGCCTATCCTCTGCCAGCTACACCAGTTAGCGGCTGATTGGTATCCGGAAGGCGACGCGGCTACGGGAGCGAGCGAAGCTACTGCAGAGGGCGATTCGAGCTTGCGCCCGGCGCTGTAGTGGGCGTAAACTCAATTCATGGCCAAGTCCATCGATTCAGTTGGCATTGTATACGAGCATCCCGAGTGGTTTCAGCTTCTCTTTACAGAACTGGAGCGCCGAGGCATTCCGGTGGTCTATATCCATGCCGACCGCCTCGCGTATGATCCCGAATCGAACGACTTCCCGAGCCTCATCGTAAATCGAATGAGTCCGTCGTCCTGGAAGCGCGGGCATGGCAACGGATTGTTTGCGGTCCGCGATTACCTGGCGCATGTTGAGGAGCGCGGCGTGCCGGTTGTAAACGGCAGCCACGCTTATGGCGTAGAACTCTCCAAAGCGCGCCAGCTCGATATTCTTCGACGCGCGGGCGTTTCGTATCCGAAGGCGCGCGTGATCAATCATCCGTCGTTGGCGGCGGAAGCCGCGAAGGGACTCCGGTTCCCGGTGGTCGTGAAGCCGAATATCGGGGGCAGCGGCGCGGGAATCGTCCGCTTCGACACGCCGGAGGAGTTGGCAACGGCGTCGGCCGCGGGCACGATCGACCTGGGTGTCGACGGCGTCGGGCTCGTGCAGGAATTCCTTCCGGCACGTGGCGGGTCGATTGTGCGAGTGGAGGTCCTCGACGGCGAGTTCCTGTACGCGATCCAGATCTGGCCCGACAATTCCAATTTCAATCTCTGTCCGGCAGACATTTGCCAACAGGACGCTGCGGCGCCGGCCGAGGATTTGGGCGTGTGTCCCGCTGAACCCAAGAAGAAGCTTCGCATTGAAGGATTTCAGCCTCCACGGGAAGCGATCGAAGGGGCACTGGCCTTGGCGCGAGCCGCTAGTCTCGACGTCGGCGGCATTGAGTATCTGATCGACGACCGGACCGGCGAGATCAACTATTACGACATCAACGCGCTTTCGAACTTTGTGACGGATGCCGTGAACGTGGTTGGTTTCGATCCGACGGCGCGGTTTGTGGACTACCTGGAGCGGCGTCTGGCGCGTGTTCTCGAACCGGAGTTGGCGTTGTCCTAACATTCGCAGTTTGTCCCTCGATTCTTGGAGTTACCTCCTTCGGCACGGCCTCTCGGGGTCGTGCCTTTTTCTTTTGGCGATACTCGAGTGCGCGTCCTTACGGTCGCGGCCCGTAGGGGCCGGGCATGCCCGGCCCGCGGACGCCACCCTCTTTTCGCACCAAGCTCTTCCGGTTGCTCCTCTGGCTTCCTCCAAGCACTTCGAGCAGGCTGAATCGATCTGCCAGGGCAGTGAATCTCAAAAGGCGGAAGTAATTCTGTGGAACGCATTCATATTCTTGCCATTTCCGGAAGCCTCCGGCGCGTATCGTCAAACGGAAGACTGCTGCGTGCGTTAGCCGCGCTCGCGCCCGAGGATCTCGCGATTGAATTCTACGACGAACTCGGCGAGCTACCGCACTTCAATCCTGATCTCGAAGGCTCCGAACCGCCTTCGGTTCTTGAACTTCGGCGTCGTATCCGAGAGGCGGACGGCGTTGTGATCTCAAGTCCGGAGTATGCGCATGGGGTTCCGGGTGCGATGAAGAACGCGCTCGACTGGGTGGTGGGTAGTGGCGAACTCGTCTCGAAGCCGGTCGCCGTTCTAAATGCGTCGCCCATGGCCGCACATGCGGATGCGTCGCTCAGGGAGACGCTGACGGTGATGTCGGCGCGGTTAAGTCCGGAGGCTTCAGTGCGGATGCCGCTGGGGGCTAAGAACCTGGACGAAGCCGGTCTGGCCGCCAATCCGGAGATCGCTGAGCTACTGCGCGGGGCTTTGCGTGCGTTTGCGGAAGCGATCAAATCGGCGCGCAAGGCTTCGGCGGCAGCCTAGGCACCGGGGCGCCGGGCGAAACGAAGCCAGAATATTGCGGTCCGCGGGTGCGTGCAGAACGAAGCCAAATAGAACTAAGCCATTTGGAATGAATTATATATGAGGTAGTGCGCTCGCTTACGGCCGCGGTTCAGTGCTGGATGCGCTTGCGAGCTGCCTCACGGTCGCGATTCGGTGCTGAATGAGGCAGTGCGTGGAGCGCGACCTTACGGTCGCGCCTCAGGGCGTGAACGACGGCCGGGTCTGATGCCACTTTGGACTTGTCAGTATATATATTGTCTGCTATATATACTCAGGTATGCCGAAGATCGAAGCCTTTCTACCCCTCAAGCCGAACTGGTTTCACATTCTGCTGTCTCTCGCGGCGCAGGATCAGCACGGTTACGGAATCATGCAGGACGTGTTGTCGCGGACGCATGGCAAGTTGCGGCTTTGGCCTGCGACCTTGTATGGAACGATCAAGAAGCTGATCGAGGAAGGGCTCATTGAGGAGACCGGGGAGCGGCCTGCTCCCGAGTTTGACGACGCGCGGCGGCGCTACTATCGGCTGTCCTCGTTCGGGCGCGAGGTGCTGGATGCCGAGTCGCGGAGGCTGCGGGATCTGGTCCAGATGATCGAAGACCGGCGGGTTGGGACGAGCGATGCGGAGGTGCTGTTGTGAGCGGAGCACAAGCATCGCAGTGGGCCTTGCGGATGTATCGGCGCCTGGCAGGCTCGTTTCCGGAGGAGTTCCGGCGGATCCATGGCGAGGAAATGGACACGTTGACGGAAGACATGATCCGCGAAGTGGCGGCGAGGCGAGGCACGGCGGGCCTGATTCCTACGCTGCTACGGATTCTGGTCGATGTCGCGTGGCGGCTGCCCGTCGAGTATGCGGCGGAGTTGGGCCAGAACATCCGGTACGGAGCGCGGATGCTCTGGAAGTCGAGGGGCGCGACGGCCGCGTCGGTGATCTCGCTGGGCATCGGCATCGGGATGACGACGAGCGTGTTCAGCGAAATGGAATCCTTCCTGCTTCACGATGTGCCGGGGGTTCAGGACCCTGAAAAGCTGGTTCGCGCGCAGCGAGGCCTTTCGTACGCGAACTTCGAATACTTCCGCGATCGCAGCGGGCAGTTTCAATCGGTGGCGGCGTATCTCGGGAAGGTGCCGTTCGTAATCCGCGAGGGCGGCCAATCGCAGCGGCTGAACGGGCAGTTGGTGTCGCCGGAATACTTCGATGTGCTTGGTGTGAAACCGACCGCCGGCCGGCTGTTCAACACGACTTCCGACCAAGGCCGGGCGGTCGCCATTGTCAGCTACCGGTACTGGCAAGGGAGCCTGGGCGGCGCGCGCGACGTAATTGGGAGAGCCGTTCGTATCAACGGGAATCCAGTAGAGATTGTCGGAGTAGGGCCGAAGGACTTCCTGGGCGCATCGCCGATGCTGGCCGCAGCCGATCTCTTCATGCCCACCACGGTGACCGACAAGGTCGCCCCGGAATTGGGCAACCATGCGCTGGCCGATCGCAAGGTGGCGGCGTTCCAGATCGTGGGCCGATTGAAGGACGGCATCACGATGAAGCAGGCGGAGTCGGCGCTCGACGGCCAGATCCGGCAGTTAGAACAGCAATTCAACGATCTGGGAAAAGAACGCAAGGAGCGGCGCATCGAACTGGTGAATGGAGGACGGCTGTTCCCGGTCCGGGACCAGGACCTGCCGGTGATGATCGCGATTCCGACGATTCTCTGCGCGCTGATGCTCTGGATCGCGAGCGCCAATGTGGCGACGATGCTGATGGCGAAATCGGCGGCGCGGATGAAAGAGATTGCGGTCCGGCTGTCGGTGGGGGCGAGCCGCGGCCGCCTGATCCGGCAGTTGCTGACCGAGAGCGTCATGCTGTCGTTGATGGGCGGCGCGCTCGGATGGCTATTCGCGTGGTGGAGCGTGCGGGAATCCGACAGCTTTCGGGACATGCTGCCGAGCTACGTCAATTTCGAATTGGTCTTGAGCTGGCGCGCCCTTGCGTTCACGTTTGCGATCTCAGCGCTTTCCGGAGTTCTGTTCGGACTGGCGCCGGCGCTGCAGGCGACGCGCGCGGATCTATCGAGCGCCATGAAAGCCGGGGCGACGTCGCAGTTGCGGCGGTACGGATGGTTCTCGACGCGAAACATACTGATCCTGCAGCAGGTGGCGGCCTCGCTGATGTTGCTGCTGTTCTGCGGATTCGTGGTGATCGGAATGCGACGAAACACAAACGTCAAGCTCGGCTTCGACGCGAAGAATCTCTGGATGGTCTCGCTCGATCCGGTGAGAGACGGCTACGACGGCGCGAGGGCAGCGGAGTTCTTTTCGAAATTGCGCGAGCGCGTGGAACGGATACCAGGCGTTGAGTCCGCTGGTTTGACCCAAACGAGCCCGCTGGGCATGTTTTCCGGGGAGTCTGTACTCGCGACCAAGGGCGAGGTTTTGCAGTCGAAGCCCGAAGCAAAACAGGAGTCCGCGGAAGACAAGAGGGCGAATGCCCGGGCCGCGATCCAGGGGATGCGCGGGGAGCGTGTGGGTGCAGGATTCTTTGAAACCGTTGGCATTCCGATGGTCGCGGGCCGCGTCTTCCGCGAAGCGGACGTGAAACAGGATTCGCGCGTGATGGTAGTGAATGAGACGCTCGCAAAACAGGAATGGCCAGGCGAGATCGCCGTGGGCCGGACGCTGCGGATCGAAGACAAAGAATATCAGGTGATCGGCGTCGTGAAGGACATACGTTCCGGAATGGTGATGGATATCGCGCGTCCGGGCTTTTTGCGGCCCATCGATCCGGACGACTATGCGCGTCCGGCGGCGGAGGGTGTGACGCTGATCCTGCGGACAAAGCCGGGAGTCGACGCGGGACTCGAAGTGCGGCGATTCGTAGCAAGCATCGACCCGAATCTCACCGTGTTTCACGTCACCAGCATGGTGGATCAAGTCCGGCAAATGCTGTTCATGATGCGCTACGCGATGACGATTTACACGGGCATCGGTATTTTCAGCCTGGTGCTGGCGGCGGCGGGACTCGCGGGCGTCACGGCCTACGCAGTAGCGCGGCGCACTAAGGAGATCGGTATCCGCGTGGCGCTGGGCGCGACGCGGCGGCAGGTGATGGGGCTGGTGATGACCGAAGGAATTGTGCTGGTAGCGGTCGGCACGGCATTGGGATTCGCGGCAGCCTATGCGTCGGTGCGGATGCTGTCGACGTTCATGGATAACTTCGAAACGATGACCAGCCTGAGCGTGAA
>JBDTTK010000274.1:0-5981 GCA_039930685.1 Bryobacteraceae bacterium
CACAACCGCGAACGGCCGGATGGGAGCCCCCGTCGCTCCCCGGATCTTTAGCGGAGCCGCCGCGAATAGAAACTCCCGCGCGCCGGACTCCGCCAATTCCTCCAGATTCAAACACTCGATGATGTGGATGCCCTTCTCGACCAGCAGGTGCACATGCACCTCCATGTCTTTCGAGGGCGTCCGCTCAAACGCGACCGTATCCGCACCCGCCGCGAAGATCCCCCGCGCACTCAGCCATTGCGCCCCCGCCAGCACAACGCCGGGTCCGTTGACGCCCGCATTCACGCCTCCGGTGATGAACTGCTTTGCATCCGTAAAGTAGCGTCCCCACCCGGTTCGAATCAGCGCCACATCGCCTGACCGGCAATCAACGTCACAGGCCTCCAGATCTTCGGGCGTGATCGTGAAGTCCGCCGGCAGCGCAGCGGCGCCGAGCCTCCCCGCAATATCGAACAGCACCCCGCGGCGCAGAATCGGAGCCACTCCGTCGATCGCATAGCGCCCCATGCCCTCCGACTGGCTCTGCTCCACCGGAATTTCACCGAACCAGCGGCCATCGCACGAGAAATGCGACAGCGCGTCGATATGCGTTCCCACGTGCGCGCCGAGCGCGATCGCGTCCGACGAAGAACTGGCGCCATTCGCGAGCACCATTTCCCCATGCTGCTTCACGAGCCCGAAGATGAACGGCGGATGCGTAGGAAAGTGAGGCATCCCCGGGAAGTACGCCTGTGCGAGATCAATGACGCGTACGTCACCCGCCAACAACTCAAGCGGATTGCTCAATGCGCTGCCTCCGGAAGGAAAAAGAACATCAGCCCCAGGATCAGGTAGACCGCGAGCAACTGCACCCCTTCGAGCCAGTTCGAACGCCCGTCGCCCACGATCTGCCCCGTGATGTACACCGACAGGCCCACCGCCAGCACCTCGGCGGGCGTGAATACCAGGTCCATCGGCGTCGGCCCGATGAATAAGCTCAGAAGCACCAGCAGTGGCGCCACGAACAGCGCGATCTGGAGGCTGGACCCAATCGCGATCCCGAGCGACAGATCCATGCGATTCTTGCGCGCGACCAGAACGGCAGTGGAATGCTCGGCCGCATTGCCCACGATCGCCACCACAATCACGCCCACAAAGACCTGCGACATCCCGAAGGCATGCGCCGTGGCCTCTACGCTGCCGACGAGGATTTCGCTGACCCAGGCGATCAACGCGGTCGACCCAGCGAGAATGAGCAGCGACTTCTTCGTCGACCAGACCTCGCCGCCGTCTTCCCCCTCGGGATTTTCGCCCTCGAACAGTTGCTTGTGCGTCCGCAGGGAGAAGATCAGATTCAGTGCGTAGGTTGCCAGCAGGACTACCGAAATCTCGAGACTGAGGCTCTCTTCATTCGCGCGTCCGCTGGCGCCGCCCAACCAATGGAACGCCGCCGGCAACACCAAACCAATCACCGCCAAGGTCAACATGCTCGCCTGCGAGCGCGCGGCCGTGGCGTTGAAGCGCTGTTCCTTGAACTTGAGTCCGCCTGCGACGATGGATGCGCCCGTCACCAGCAGGATGTTGCCGATGATCGAACCGGTCAGCGACGCCTTGACCACAAAGTACAGCCCCTTGTGAAGCGCAACTAGCGCGATGATCAATTCCGCGGCGTTCCCGAATGTCGCGTTCAGCAGCCCGCCAACGCCCTCGCTCGTTTTTGACGCAAGATGTTCGGTGGCGTGCCCCAGCCATCCGGCCAGAGGAACGATCGCGAGCGCCGACGTGATAAAGATGGCGGAATGAGCGTCAGGCTTCAGAAACTCGAGGCCAATCGCAATCGGTAGGAAAATCAGCAGCCAGTTCATTTACCGCTTCGCGCCTTTCGTTTGGCGGCGGCGCGCGGCGAAGATCCGGGGACCACAATGGACTCCTTGGACGCCCATCTTCCCAACCGGAACTCACGGGAATATCCGGCCGTGAGGTTCGAGAGCGCAGCAGTTACCGTTCCCGTCGAATCGCATGTGAAACGTTCCTCGATCCGCTGTGGCGGTCCCTCCAAGTGGCGCACGAACATGCGGGCAAGATCGCCCGGCTCGAGGATCGGATCGAACGGGAACAAGATTTCATCCCACACCGCGATATCGCCCGCTGGCTGTCCGTCCTGCGCAACGTGACTCGCCTCGAGGTAACGGAAATGCCCGATATTGTGCACCGGCTCGTATTGCCGGACGATCGCCAGCGGAATCTCTCCAGGCCCGGGAAGCTTCGTACCTCGCTCAAACAGCACATCGAACACCATCCGCTGCCCCGCGTCCGCTTCGCGCCAAACGCCGAAATTGCGCGTGAACCGTTCGCGCAGGACGTACCCGGACTGCTCGTCCGCCTGAATCGCCAGTCCGATGGCCGTCGCGGAGCGCGTGTAGGGGCTCCGTTTTACCTTGCGGCCGAACCGCTCCTTCAACATCCGCGCCACTAGTGGAAGCTCGCTCGCGCCCCCTGTCAAGTAGACCGCCTCAACCTCGTCGCCGCCATGCGCTGCAAGCAATTCGTCGACGGCGCGCAGTGTCTCCTCGAGCAACGGACGCGCCATCTCATAAAAGTCCGTTACAGCGACGGCGGCCTCTCCCCAACCCTCGCGAACCGCCGCGAGACCGACCACCAGCTTGCGGCTGTTTGGGTTGAGCGTCTCCTTTTGCGCGCGGCACTCCTCGATGAGCCGGAACGCCTCGGGCGGAGTCAGTTCGTCTCGCCCCGCGCCCACTGTGGCGAGCGCAAGTCCGCCAAGAACTTCGTCGAAGTCGTCTCCGCCGAGGGACGCAATCCCTTCCGTTGCGGCAACCGAATGCGTCTTGTCCGCCATCTCGACCAGGGATGTGTCGAATGTCCCGCCGCCGAAATCATAGACCAGCAGCCGGCCCGAGGCTCCGCCCGCGGCACGGTTCCGATGGCCATACTCGATGCTCGCGGCCGACGGTTCGTTGAGGAGGCCAAGAACCGAGAATCCCGCCCGGCGGAAAGCTTCCACCGTCAGGAACCGTTGGTTGCTATTGGCATTCGCCGGAACGCCCAGCATGATCTCCAGCGGCTCGCCGGCGCCTATCGTGAGGCTCGACCGTTCGATGATATGGACGCGAAGCGCGTCGCAGAGCGCCGCGAGCAGTTCCATCATCGGAACCGGTGAGCCGCCGGTATCGATGCGCGTATCCGGTCCGGCGTCGTCGAGTAGGCGTTTGATGGACCGGATTACCGTCCAGTCCGGCTCGGCCTGCGCGGCCCACGCGTCCCACCCGAACCGCTGTTCGCTCCCGCGGACCGCCACCATCGAAGGAAACCATTCAAATCCGCCATCCTCCGTATCGAAAGACACGACGGGATAGTTGCCGCGGTCAGCGACCGCCACTACGATCCGAGTGGTTCCAAAATCGATTCCGAGACGCACGTTCGCATCCCGATATTACAATGAAGAACAATCATGCGGCAGATTCTGATACTCGCGGCGCTTGTTGGGTCGGCGTTCGCCGAGGACCACGGCAAGCACCTTTTCAATATTAAGCAGCTCACCTCGGGCGGAAACCAGAACGCGGAAGCCTACTGGTCGCCGGACGGAAAGCGTCTCGTATTCCAATCGACCCGCCCGCCCCACGAGTGCGACCAGATCTACATCATGAACGCCGACGGGTCCGACCAGCACATGGTCTCGACCGGCAAAGGCGTCACGACCTGCGCGTACTTCACCAAGGACAATAAGCACATCGTCTACGCCTCGACCCACGAGAAGGCACCGGGTTGCCCGCCGCGCGCCGACCGCAGCAAAGGCTACGTCTGGGCCGTCTACGCGGGGTTCGACATCTTCTACGCGACCGATACTGGGAAGATTCTGAAGAAGCTCACCGACACCGAGGGCTACGACGCCGAAGCCACCGTCAACTGGAAGACCAACGAAATCGTGTACACTTCGCTCGCGTCCGGCGATCTTGAATTGTGGAAGATGAAGCCGGATGGTTCAGCAAAGCAGAAGCTGACCTCCACGGTCGGTTACGATGGCGGTCCCGTGTTTTCCCGCGACGGAAAACAGATCGTCTGGCGCGCCCACCATCCGACCAAGCCGGAGGATATCGAGAAATCGAAAGCCCTCCTCAAAGACAACCTCACCGCGCCCATGAAGATGGAACTGCTCGTTTCGAACGCTGCGGGAAAAAACGCGAAAACCATCACGGATTATGGCTGCGCCAATTTCGCGCCGACCTTCACGCCCGACGGCAAGAAAATCCTCTTCGCTTCAAACAAGCACAAATGCGACGGACGCGACTTTGAACTCTATCTGGTCAACACCGACGGATCGGGACTCGAGCAGGTGACCACCATGGGCGGCTTCACGTCGTTCCCCGAGTTTTCGCCGGACGGCAAGAAGCTGGTCTTCGTTTCGAGCTACAAAGGGACTGGCAAGTACGAATTCAATATCTTCACGGCAGACTGGAAACCTTGAAGCGTTCGATCTACCTCGCACTTTTGTTAGCCGCGTCAGCGATCCTGGCGGCGCATGACCTCTATTTGATGCCCGACGTGTTTTCCGTGAAGCCCGGCCAGCGCCTGATTTTTGGAATCCACGATGGCGATGCGTTTCCGCAAAGCGAAGAGTCGCCGATCATCTCCAGGCTCCGCGACACCAAACTCGCGGGCGTCCCGGCGACGAACATCCGTGGGCAGAAAAACCGGGCCGTCGGCGAGGTTGCGGTGAAAACCGCCGGCACGCTGATTCTTACAACGGCGACCATTCCGGGTTTCATCGAACTCGAAGCGTCGAAATTCGAGACGTACCTTACGCTCGAGGGCCTGGATCAGGTGCTGCGCTATCGCCGGGAGCACAACGAAACCAAGAAACCCGGTCGCGAGCGGTATTCGAAGTTCGCGAAGTCGATCATCCAAAGCGGCGCGCCCGACGACGGCTACCGTAAGCCTGTGGGATTTCCCATCGAAATCATTCCGGAGCGGAATCCCGCCACCGTACGCGTCGGAGACATTCTTTCGGTCCAGGTTCTTCGCGACGGTAAACCGGCCTTCCAACTTTCGTTCGAAGCGTCGAATGAAACCGAAACAAGAGTCATCGGCAGACTGGATTCCTCCGGCCGGATCAGCATTCCGATTACCCGCGCCGGACGCTGGCGCCTTCACACGGTGGCCATGCGCCGCGCCGACCAGACGAAGGCGATTGGCGACGCTAGTCCGGAAGCCAAGGCGCAAGCCGCCGATTGGGAAAGCGTCTGGGCCTCGTTAACGTTTGAAATTCGCCAGTGAGGAGAACCTGAATGTTGTTTCGTTGTATCGCGCTGCTGATTTCCAGCGCGCTCGTCCTGGGTACGGTGGAGGCGCAGCCGAAGCCGCGCAAGAAGCGCCTGCTGGCCATCGGCGCCGTCAAAGGATTTGAACACGATTCCGTTTCCGACGGCCTCGCCACCATGTGGAAGATGGGTCATGACACCGGTCTTTGGGATACGTACATCCGCACCGATACCGAACTCGTGACCAAGAAGAAACTCGGGAGCAACGCAAAGAATCTGGACTACTTCGACGCCGTCTGGTTCTACACGACCGGCGAACTGGATATGGACGCCGAGCAGAAGGCAGCGCTTCTGTCCTTCGTGCACGACGACGGCAAAGGGTTCATCGGCGCGCACAGCTCCATCGACACGTTCTATAAATGGCCCGAGTACGGCGAGATGGTAGGCGCCTACTTCGACCAGCATCCCTGGGGAACCTTCCAGGCGCCCGTCATCGTCGAAGACGCAAAGTTTCCGGCGACGAAAGCCTTCGCGCCGAGCTTCGTTATCCACGACGAAATCTATCAGCCCAGCCCCATCTTCTCCCGCGAGAAAGTTCGCGTGCTGATGCGCCTCGACGAAACCAAGCTCGACCTCAAGAACCCGCGTGTGAAACGCGCGGACCACGACTTCGCCGTCGCCTGGGTAAAGAACTACGGCAAAGGCCGCGTCTTCTATTCGACC
>JBDTTK010000275.1:0-5966 GCA_039930685.1 Bryobacteraceae bacterium
GCGCAACCAAAGGCAGTTTCGCCCTTAGCGAGGCGGTTAAGGGTATGATTCAAGCGCATCCGAATCCTCTTCGCCAGCTCGATCTTCGAAAGACAGCCTCTACTATACACGAGACGATGCTGCGAGTGAAGAAAAATGAAAATAAGAAGCTGTTAGTTTCAGAGACCATTTGCCGTCTGAAACCGCCAACGCCCCAACGACTGTTGGTATACCTGCAACCGCACGCGATTGGGAAATGGCACGCCTGATTCGACGGGGACATCCGTTCGCAACGTCGCTAACTTGCTCTAGTGAGCGAATGAAATTAGTGCTGCGTAATTGCCAGTAGACGTGATCTATCCATTGACGAAATAGGCCCCAGCGCGTAGTCTGGAAGAGAATCATGCCCTCTGAACCCTCGATCGTCCCCGCCCAGCGCAGGCGGAGACCGAAGCGAGGCGCCTCCTCCTCGACGCCCAAGGAAGACGCAGGCTCGCAGTATCACCAACGCGCCATTAGCCGCGCGCTCGATGTACTCGAGGGCTTCAGCGACGAACATCCGGAACTAACTCTGAAAGAAATGAGTCAGCGGATAGACCTGCCGGAATCGTCGCTGTTCCGGATTCTACTGACGCTCGAGAGCCGAGGCTACCTCGTCCAAAGCGCGGACGGAGCCTATACGCTGGCTCCCAAGCTTTTGCTGGGCCGCCTCCAGGAACGGGCGGAGCAGGTTAGGGTGGTGCTTCGGCCCCACCTCCAGCAACTCGCCGGACGCTTCGACGAGACCGCCAGTTCGGCCTATTTGTTCGAGAACCGCATCGAGGCTCTCGATAGCGTTGAGACGTTTCACGCCATTCGAATGACCAACAAACCGGGTCGCGTTCTTTCGCCGCATGCCAGTTCGCTCGGAAAAGTCATCACCGCCTTTCAAAAGCCCGAGTTAATCGACCGCATGATCGAAGTCTACGGACTGGTTCCCCGCACGCCCCGCACCGTTACCGACCGACAGGCGCTCCTCGCCGAGTTCGAGCGGATTCGTGCCCAAGGCTATGCGCTCGACCGCGAAGAATCCGTCATGGGTGGCGTTTGTATCGGGGCCGCCATTGCGATCGACAACAACTCCGTCATGGCTGGCCTAAGCGTGTCGACCCCTGTCGTCCGCATGACTCCTGAAAAGGAGCTTGAGATTACCCGGGCCGTTCTCGATGCCGCGCGCCGTGCCGCCCTCGACCTGAAATCCTCCCGACACTGAATTTTCATATTCTGTCGTTAAGTTTCATTATTTGATTGGCGCTGTCCTAAGGGCAAGGTAAATAATGCCAGAGGGGTGCCATGTCAATCGCACAAACCGTTCGGACCTTGTTGCTCTTGCTTCTGCCGATCGTCGCTTCGGCCCAGGTAAACACTGCCACGGTGGCCGGAACCGTCAGCGATCCCAGCCACGCCCACATCCCGGGAGCCCAGTTGCGGCTCGAAAACGAGCAAACGGGGCGAATTTTCAACCAGACGGCGGATGGAGACGGCCAATTACCTTCACGTTCGTGCCTCCCGGCCGGTATACACTGACCGTCCGTCAATCCGGATTCCAGGAGCAAAAGCGAACAGGAGTTCTGCTTTCCGCCGGCGCGAGCCTCAATCTCGACTTGCAACTCGACGTCGGCACCGCGCGCCAGGAGATCACCGTCGCCGGGGACTCGGCTGTCGTCGATCTGCTCAGTTCCGATCAGCACCAGACCATCTCGAGCCGGGAAGTCAATGAACTGCCGGTGGCCAAGCTCGATTGGACCAACCTGCTAAAACTCGGCACGGGTGTGCAGAAGGCCGGTAACGGCGGTGTCTCCCTGAACGGTTTGCCGCCCGCTGGCTTCAGTTTGACGGTAGACGGCACCAATGCGTCGCTCGATGCGGAGCTGCCCTCACTTGCCTTCTACCAAGGTTTCAACGTGATCAATACCATCAATCCGGACGCGATCCAGGAAATCAGTACGACCAAGGGAATTGCGCCGGCGTCGGTGGCCGGCAGCATGGGCGGCAACGTCAATATCATCAGCAAAGGAGGCACCAACCAGTTCCACGGAACGCTGTTCGAAGTGAACAGCGTGGCAGCTTACAATGCGCGCAACCAATTTCTGGCGACCAAGCCCGGCTCCACATTGAACCAGTTCGGCGGATCGCTTGGCGGCGCGGTGATTCGCGACAAGCTGTTCTACTTCGTGAATTTCGAAGGGGTCCGCGGGCGGGCGTTTACCGCCGTCTCCGATGATGTCCCGACACCAGGATTCATTGCGCAGACCTTGGCCGTGGCGCCGGTCTATAAATCGATTTTCAACGTCTACCCTTGCCCAACCAATCGTACGCCGCCGGCGCGGTCACATGCCGGTACATTGGAGCCGGGTCGCTGAAACAGGATGACTCGAATTCGGTAGTCCGCGTCGATTGGAACGTCAACGCGACCAACCTCTTCACGGCGCGCTACACGCGTTCGCGGCCGGAAAAGAATCAGCCGCGCGTGATCACGCTGAATCCCCGGATCACGTCCGGGCACAGCGACGTCTATAACGGGCAGTACACGCATTCAGCGGCGCGGTGGACCGCCGTGTCGCGCTTCGGCTCGAATCGTCTGTATCTGAACCGGCTGGACGCGGGCGTCGGCGCCAATCTGGACCAGGTGAAATTCACTTTTGACACGCAGGGAGCAGAAACGTTCCAGAAGCATGGCCTGACCACCAGCGGCGAAGAGAACATCGCCATCAACTTGGGCCGTCACTCACTCCAATTCGGCGGCATTATCCAGCGGCAAGCCGCCGGCCGCACCGATTACACAACCAGCACCTTCAACTATTCCTCGCAAGCGGACTTCTTCGCCAACATTCCGAATTCGGTGACCGTAAACTTCCCCATTCTGCCCGACAAGCTTCGCACCTGGCAGGTCGGCGGATTCATCCAGGATGATTTCCGCTTCCGCTCGAACCTCACTTTCAATCTCGGCCTGCGCTATGACTACTTCACCGTTCCGAAGGAAGAAAACGGCCACGTCATCACACGAAATCCCACCGCACTCGGACCGGGATTCGGAACCTTCCGCAATCCGGACGAAATGTACAACTCGGATTGGGCGCATTTCGCGCCTCGCATCGGCTTCTCGTGGGGGCTCGGCAAGGACAAGAAGACCGTCGTTCGCGGCGGAGCGGGGATGTTCTACAATCCGCACCCGATTTTCGGCGGGCCCATCGAACTCGCGAATCCGATTTCGCAAACCGTTCCGAACCGCGTGATCTATAGCCGTTCTCAAGCCCTCGCCCTCGGTCTCAACTATCCCGTGGACACGACAGCGCTTCTCCAGAAACTCACCGCCGCCGGCGCGCCGATCGTGAACACGGCCATCAGCTCATACTTCCCGAATCCCTACAGCATCCAATGGACGCTCGGCATCCAGCGTGAGCTTGGTTATGGCCTGGTCCTCGATACGGCCTACGCCGGCAATCGCGGAATCCACCTGAATACGGTGCGCCAGATTAACCTGCCCGAGCGCCTTACCGGCGCCCCGGCGGATCCGACGGTGGGCCAGTTTCGCTACTATGACGCGTCCGATGCCAGCCGTTACAACGCCTTGCAGGTCTCGCTGCAAAAGCGCTTTGCTAAAGGCCTGTCGATGACCGCGGCCTACAACTATGCGAGCAACACATCCTTCGGCGACGCGGATCTGCTGCTGAACAGCAATCCGCAGGACAACAACAATCTGCGTGCGGACCACGGTCCGACGCCGTTCGACATCCGGCACTCGTTCAACGCAAGCGTCCTATACGACCTGCCGTTTGCCAGTTGGACCGGGAGTTCGAGCCAACTGGTCAAGAACGTATTAGGCGGGTGGCAGATCTCGAGCGTGATTTCCGCCGCGACCGGACTACCGGCGAACATCACCAACGGACGATCCGCCTATCCGAACAGCCGTCCGGACCTGGTCGGCGGCCAGACAGTGGTCTACGGCAACTACCACGACACGCTGACCTACCTGAATCCGGCGGCGTTCCTTGGCGTTCCAATTATTTCCGCGAGCGGCGCGAGCAGCCGTCCGGGCAACCTGGGCCATAACGCAATCCGCGTTCCAGGGCAGTGGAACGTCGACGCCTCCCTCGCCAAGACGGTGTACGTGAAAGAACGCTTTCGAATCCAGTTGCGGGGCGATGCTTTCAATGCATTCAATCACACGAACCTCATGGGCTTAGGCACCGACATCTCCAATTCGAGTTTCGGCAAGCTGACGTCGGCAACGTCGCGTTCCCTTCAGATCGGGGCGCGGTTCAACTTCTGACGAAGGCAAACCGCTGGCTGAAGTATCCATTTGCCAAAATCGGAACCTCCTGGATCCGCCGTGCGACGTCGATTGACGGCCTTCATGCGGGATCGGAGGTTAATCGAGGGAGAACGATTTGACGATGGCCGCGTCGGACGGATAGAGCGACCTAGTCAGAATCGATGCCTCACGCTCCCTTACTCAGACACGATTCGCCATCACACACGGAAAGGCGCATCTAAGTAACTCGCGCGCGAACGACTGCTGATTGTCGAAACCGGGGGCGCCCGTGCGGCACGCTACAGGGAATGCGGCGGCGCGACAGCGTCAGGCCCAAGACGGCCAGCTGAAGCGAATCTTTTCATCGGTTGGAACACGAACTCATTGCTCAGATGGAGGTCGGTGATATCGGCCCGCCGCCTAGCGCTGCTTTCCGTGGCTCAATTCTCCTTTTGAATGAATTTTGAGTCTTTAGTGGCTTGTGTCAAAAATGTTGGCAAGGCCAACGGCTCTGGGAAACTCTTCCAATGCCGAGTAACCTTCGAGTTGTTCAATCACTTCGATGAGTAGCGGACATGCCGGAGTCGCGCGACCCGAACGACTTCTCCTCTGGTCTGATCAGGTGATTTCGCGCACAATGGATTAAGTGGTACCTGTTTCCAAAAGGCTTATCACACGTAGAATCTGCCTTGGCCTAGTGGCCCGGACAGCCCTCGCCGGCCGCCGTGAGGCGGTCGAAGAAGGAGTTGTGTTCCGAAACGGGGAAGCGGGCTTTCACACTTTCCGGATCCCCGCCCTTCTGGCTACGCGCACGGGAACCCTGCTCGCCTTTGCAGAGGGCCGCCGCGATTCCCGCGGTGACAGTGGGAACATCGACGTAGTCCTGAAGCGCTCCTCCGACCACGGACGCACTTGGTCTGCGCTCAAAGTCGTCGTTGACCGGCGTGCGGATACCGTCGGCAATCCGTGTCCCGTCCAGGATCGAGTAACGGGCCGAATCCTGCTGCCGCTGACCTGGAATCCAGGCAACGTCACCGAGTCGCAGATGGTTCGGCGAGAGGTTGAGGCCCGCAGGGGCGTGCTCCTGACGCATTCCGATGACGATGGGCGAACCTGGGCGGCACCGAGTGAGATCACGTCCGTTGCCAGCAAGCCGAACTGGACCTGGTACGCCACCGGGCCTGGGATTGGCATCCAGACGCGTTCGGGCCGCCTCCTAATCCCTTGCGATCATCAGGCGGAAGGCTCGGCGAACTCGGCCTCCCACGTACTCTATAGCGACGATCATGGCGCCACCTGGCGCGTCGGCGGGGAGGCGGCAGAGGGCACGAATGAGTGCCAACTGGTGGAACTCGGCGACGGATCTTTGTTGCTGAATATGCGCGGCTACCGAGGTAAGAATCGCCGAGCCATTGCACGCAGCAGGGACGAGGGAAAAAGCTGGTCGAACGTTGCTTGGGACGAGACTCTGATCGAACCCGTATGCCAGGCCAGCCTGATCGGGCACAAGGGAGTTTTTTACTTTTCTAATCCTGCAGCCATGGAACGTCGGCGAATGACCGTAAGGGTCTCGACGGACGGCTGTCGGACCTGGTCGAACGGCAGAGTCCTTAGCGCGGGTCCCGCCGCCTATTCCTGTCTCGCGGTTCTGGATGCCAAGCGGCTCGGGTGTCTTTATGAGCGCGGCGAACAA
>JBDTTK010000276.1:0-5943 GCA_039930685.1 Bryobacteraceae bacterium
ACCGTGTAGCCGTCGACGACGCGCGATGAGGTTCCGATGCCGCCCTTGAAGCCGTAACAGGTCATCCCTGTTCCGCCGCCGACGTTGCCTTCGGCGACAGGGCCGCTCGCCGCGCTTTCGAGAGCAGTCCGGACCTCCGCGGGCGTCACGTGAAAGCCGTTGATGTCGTTCAGGAAGCCGTCGTAGGTTTCGGCGACGATCGGGAGCCCCCAGGCGTTGAGTCCGCCGGCGGGTTCTTTGCGGGCGCGTTCGACATTCCACGCGATGAAGGCGTCGCGAACGACGCCGACGCTGTGGGTGTTGGTGATCATGACCGGGCTTTCGAGAAAACCGGATTCCTCGACCCAGGTGGTTCCGGTCATTTCGCCGTTGCCGTTGAGCGAGAACCAGCCGCTAAAGACCGCTTCGGGTGTAGCGCGTCCGCGAGGCCATACGGCGGTGACGCCGGTGCGGACCGCGTTCTGACCTTGGCCGCGGTTCAGGGTCGCCTCGCCGACCTCGACACCACGGACGTCGGTGATGGCGTTGAGGGGGCCGGGCGTTCCGTCGAAGTTCACTCCCAGATCGCGCGAGCGAGGCCGGGTTTGCGCGGATGCGGCCGCACTCAGGACGAGGGCGATGACAAGGAAACGCGATGCGCTCATGAGCGTCGAGTGTAGCGCGTTAGCGGGCCTCGCGATTGTAGATTTTGACGCGGAAGTAGGGCTTGTCCTTCTCGGCGGGGTCCATCTGGTAGGTCTGCTCGGTCTTTGCCGGATTGTAGTCGCGCCAGAGCCAGGCGAGGGAGACAGGAAGTTCGGAGTAGCCGCCGATACCGCTGTGCGCTCCGCCGCCGAAGGTGAAGTGGAAGTCGTACTCGCGGAGCTTCAGGGAGTTTACGAGCTGGAGGTTTTGGAGCGGCCAACTGCCGTGATCGTTCTCGAGATCCTCGGAGCCGTCCTGGACCCAGACGCGGATGTTGTGTTTGGGCTCTTTGCGGATTTTGAAGGGATAGACATTGCCGCCGTCGAGGATGCCGGGCTTCCATTGGATGCTGGTGAAGCTTCCGATGCGCGTGAGGACGCGGCTGAACTGGTCCGGCATGAACCAGGCGGCGTTGAACGAGCAGATTCCGCCGGACGACTGGCCGGTGATGGCGCGGCTGTAGCTGTCGGAGCGGAGATTGTATTTTTTCGCGACGTCGGAAAGGACTTCGTCGCGCAGGAAGCGGACGTAGGTGTCGTTGACGGAATCGTACTGGATGCTGCGGATGGACTTGCCGGCGACCTTGCCTGGAGAGATGAAGACGTGGATGGCGACCGGCATTTTTTTCTGCTGCGTGAGGTTGTCGATGACGATCTGGACGCGCGAATCGCCGTCGCGCTTGACGTGGCCCTCGCCGTCCTGCCACACCATGACGGCGGCGGGTGTCGCGGGGTTGTATTGCGCGGGGACGTAGATCCAGTAGTCGCATAGCATTCCGTCGTAGATTTTGCTTGACCAGACGAGTTTCTCGGAGAGCTTGCCTTGCGGGACGCCGGGCTTGTCGTAGGAGTCCAGGAGGTAGGCGGGGATGTCGTTGCGTCCGCCAAACGGTTTGCCGTCGATGAGGTAGGAGAACGAATGCGAGAGGCCTGTTTCGAGAGTCGCGGTGGCGATCCAGAGGTTCGCGCGGCGCGCCCGCTTCATCAGCTTCGGAGCGCCGCGGTCGAGCACGAGTTTCGGTTGTTGCGAGGACGAGATGGCGAATAGAAAGTCGCCGTTCTGTCCTTTCCATGCGGTGCCTTTGGTCAGGGCGTCGTCGGTGAAGTTCGCCGATTCGAGGGTCGGGCGCTGGGCGTGTGCGGAGGTGGAGAGAAGGACGATGGCGGCGAGGGCTGCGAGGCGCGACGTGGTCATGGGAACCACGATAGCGCGGTGCTGCCCGATGCGAGCGCGAGCTCACGCACGCGCCTCATCGGATCCCGGGTCAGGTTGCGGATCGTCAGCGTTTGCGGGCAGGCGCGGGCCAGTACGGATCGGGTTCGGGAATTGCGGCGCCGTCTTTTCGGGGGGAAGACGCGCCGTAGTTGATGTTCGTCTTGGAATCGCGCAGCACAGCTTGTCCGCCGCCCATGAGTCCGGAGTACTCGCCGCGGACGTTTAGCCAGTGTCCGCGCTTCTCGAGCGCCTCGCGGACGCCGGCCGGGACGCGGGACTCGATGCGCACGTCGCAGCCGCCGAGCGAGGTCTTGGTGAAACGGGGCGCTTCGAGTGCGGCTTGAATGTTCATGCCGTGGTCGACGATGTAGGAGACGAATTGCGCTTGGGCCTGCGCCTGATTCTGGCCGCGCATGATGCCAAAGCCGATGTGTTGATCGCCGCGCTCGAGGAAGCCGGGAATGATGGTGTGGTACGGCCGCTTGCCGGGCGCGAGGGCGTTGGGATGGTTGGGGTCCGACGAGAAGGCGCTTCCGCGGTCGTGCAGAACGAAGCCGAAGTCGTCGACGCCGACGCCCGATCCGAAGATGTCCGAGATGCTCTGGATCCACGAGACGATGTTGCCGTCGCGGTCGACCACCGAGAGATAGATGGTGTGGCTAACCTTGGCCGCGTCACCGATGGGGTCGAGAGGCGGATGGCCGGGCTCGGTGTCACAGTTGGCTTTCTCGAGGTCGATGAGCTTCGCGCGTTGCTTGGCGTAGTCTTTTGAGAGTAGGCCCTTGGTCGGCACGCTGACTACGCGAGGGTCGGCGACTTATTGGCGCTGGTCTTGGAAGGCGAGCTTTTGCGCTTCGATTTTCACGTCGAGCGCGTTGAGGCTGAGCGGCTCCCATTCGTTGATGGGAAACTGCTCCATGACGTTCAGCATTTCGAGCGTGCCGATGCCCTGGCTGTTGGGCGGAAGTTCGCTGACCTTCCAGCCGCGGTAGGTGGTTTCGATGGGGGTGACCCATTCCGATTCGTGGGCGCGGAGGTCCTCGGCGGTCATGGTGCCGCCGAGGCGTTTGGAAGTCCGGAGGATGGCTTGGGCGATTTCGCCGCGATAGAAGCCACGGGCGCCTTCCTTGGCGATCAGTTTGTAGGCGCGCGCGAGGCCGGGATTCTTGAAGATCTCGCCGACGGCGGGCGGACGGCCTTCCGGCAGATAGATGCGCTTGGCGTTGTCGTCGCCGTTCAGCTTGGAGGCCGAGTCCTGCCAGTCGAACTGGATGATTTCGGTAACGGGGAAGCCGTGCTCCGCATAGTAGATGGCGGGCGCGAACAGGTCCGCCCAGGGGAGCTTGCCGAAGCGCTTATGCATGTCGGCCCAACCGGCGACGGCGCCGGGCACGGTCACGGTGTGGATGCCGCCTGACGGGATCGCGGAGAGGCCGCGCTTGCGGAGGGCGTCGAGGCTCAAGCCGCGGGGGGCGACTCCGCTGGCGTTGATGCCGGTGAGCTTGCCGGATTTGGCGTCGCGGTAGATGGCGAACAGGTCGCCACCGATGCCGCTCATCATGGGTTCGACGAGGCCGAGGACGGCGTTGGCAGCGATGGCGGCGTCGACAGCGGATCCGCCGCGGGCAAGGATGGCGGCTCCGGCTTGCGAGGCGAGAGTCTGCGAGGTTGCTGCGATTCCGCCGCGTGTGATGACCATCGAACGGGATTGCCAGCGTTCCTGGGCGTGCGCGGCCGTGATCAGGCTGAGGGCGATGAGGACGGCGCGAAGGATCACTACGCTTTCCCCATTCTTGCTTCGACAATGTCGAAGAATTCGTGGACGTCCCGCGGACGGGTATGGACGTGCGTTGAGATCCGCACGCGGTCGCCGGCGCTGATCCAGATCTTCTTGCGGGCGGTCTCTTCGTACACGAGCTTGGGGTCCTTCTTAAAGCGGATGCCCACGAGCGATCCGTACATGGTGTTGTTGTCGGGCGTCAGCAGGTCGATGTAGGGCAGGCGGGCCGCGCGTTCGCGGACTGTCTTTGCGAGCGCGTGAATGCGCGTGTAGATGCGGTCGTGGCCGATGGCGCGTCCGAAGCGGAGCCCGGCGAGCATGCCTTCGATAGTCGCGCGGTTGTTGGTGCCGAGGCGCATATAGCGATTCGCTTTGAGCTTCTTGTCGTCCCAGCCGCCGGTGACGACAAGGGGCCAGCAGCGGTCCTGCATGTCTTCGCGGGCGTACAGGATTCCGGAGCCGGCGGGCGCGAACATCCATTTATGAGGGCTGCCGGCGAAGAAGTCGCAGCCGAGATCGGAGATTTTGACGGCGATCTGGCCGTGCATGTGCGCGCCGTCGACCACGGTAATGACGCCCTTGGCGCGGGCGGCGTCGCAGATCTGGCGGATGGGCAGGATGAGGCCGGTGGGCGAAGTCATGCCGGAGAAGAAGAGGACCTTGGTGCGGGGTCCGATGGCGGAGACCATGAGGTCGGCGAGCTGGGCGGGGTCCTTGGGAGGAAGCGGGAGCTTCACTTCGCGGACCGAGATGCCGTAGCGGGCTTCGCGCATCCGCCAACCGGATTTGCCGCTGGTGTGCTCCTGGTCGGTCATGACGACTTCGTCACCGGCTTTGAGGTCGATGCCGTTGGCGAAGGTACTCAGCGCTTCGGTGGCGTTGTGGACGAAAGCGAGTTCGTCCTTCTTGCAGCCAAGGTACTGCGCCATTTCTTCGCGCTCGGCGTCGAGGGTTTCGTAACCCCAGCGGGGGTAGCCTTCGGGGCGGTTCAGCGCGGCCGCCGTGACTAGGTATTCAGTGATCCGGTTCAGGACAGGGCGGGAAATGATGCCGAGACTGCCGTTGTTGAGGAACGAGCGCCATTCGGGCAGCAGGAACTGATCGTTACGGATGCGCGTCCAATAGGCTTCCGGATCGCGGTCGAAGAGGCTGTCCGGCGGCAGGGGCGGCGCGAGAGCGGCGGCGTCCTTGAGGCTTGCGTCCTCAGCGGCGGAGGCCGAGCGCGAGATGCCGAAGAGCGCGGCCGCGGCAGTGGCGGCTTGCAACAGGTGGCGGCGGTTCGGTCCGTGAGTCAGGTTCGAGGCTCCGCCCGGATTTTGCATCCTCTGATTGGAACGCAAGGAGGATGAGATTGCAAGGTGCGGGCCGGCCGCGCGGTGCGGAGGTTCCGGGACTGGGCTCCAGGCGCTTACTTCGCTCGGCTTCGCCTCGCTTCGTGCGCGCCTCGAAGCTGCGGCCGGAACACATCTCACTTAGCGGGCCACGCCGCTTTAGAGCGCTAATCCGGCAGGTCGTCTTTGTCGCTGGCGGTTTTGCCGGTCTTTCGCCAGACCAGCCATGCGTGGATGAGGGCCTCGAGGTCTCCGTCGAGGACGCGGTCGACGTCGCCGACCGAGAGCTTCGTCCGGTGGTCCTTGATCATGCGGTACGGCGCGAGAACGTAGCTGCGGATCTGGCTGCCGAAGTTGATTTCGAGCTTGGTGTCTTCGAGCTTGCGCTCCTCGGCTTTCTTCTTGTCGAGTTCGTACTCGAACAGTTTGGCGCGCATCTGCTTCATGGCGGTGGCGCGATTCTTATGCTGCGAGCGCTCGCTCTGGCACTGGACGACGAGGCCCGTAGCCAGGTGCGTCATGCGGACCGCGGATTCGGTGCGGTTGACGTGCTGGCCGCCTGCCCCTGAGGCGCGGAAGACGTCGATACGGAGGTCTTCGGGCTTGATGTCAATCTTCACGTCGTCGTCGATTTGCGGGTAGACGAAGACCGATGCAAAGCTCGTGTGGCGGCGGGCGGCGGAGTCGAAGGGCGAGATACGGACAAGGCGATGGACGCCGACTTCGGATTGGAGGAGCCCGTATGCGTTGGGTCCGTTGACTTCGACGGTGGCGGACTTGATGCCGGCGCCTTCGCCTTCGAGGCGGTCGGTGACGATGGTCTCCATGCCGTTGCGCTCCGCCCAGCGGAGGTACATGCGCAGGAGCATTTCGGCCCAGTCCTGGCTCTCGGTACCGCCGGCGCCGGGATGGATGACGATGATCGCGCTACGG
>JBDTTK010000277.1:0-5931 GCA_039930685.1 Bryobacteraceae bacterium
CCGTTTTTCAGGCTCAGGAGTCAGACGACTCCATCGAGATGTTACGCGCACTGATCGCCGCGGGTGCCGACCCCAAGCGCGAAACCTCGGCCGATACGCTGTCGGCCGCCGCGGTGACGGGTCCGCGGCTTACGCGGTTTCTGCTGGAGGCGGGCGCCAATCCTAATCTGCTCGACCACGAGCGTCGCCCGCTCTGGTGGGGAACGATGAAGCCGGGCGAGGACGACGGGGCGATCGAACTCCTGATCCTGATGCTCGACCATGGCGCGGATTTGAGCTTGCGGGCACCGGATGGGCGCGGGCCAGTCGGGCAAGCCGTTGCGAGTGGATATTGGTATATCGCCTGCCTCCTCATCGAGCGAGGCGCGGATTGGAAACAGGAGAAATTGCCCGGAGGCCCCGTCCCCCAGTTGCTGGGTTGGGAGATCCTCCGCCGGGAAGAGTACCCGATTCCGGTTCCCGAAAAAATGCGGAAGGTGCTGGCGGATTTGAAAGGGGAGCCGGTGGCGATTCCGGTGGCGCGCCCTCGCGAAGCAGGGGACATCCGGATCCCAGACCTGCTGTCGTCGGCCAGTATCGACAAACTGGAAGAGGCACGCGCCGCCGTCGACCGTCTTGCGCAGCAGCCGAATTGGGTTCGACGGCTTATGGCGTTCAGCCAGGACGGCGACTCCACGCACCGCCGCAAGGTCGTGCTCCTTCTCAGCCTGAAGCCGGAGGCCCTGCCTGAGGACGTGCAGGAACGATGCTGGATGGAGGTTCGCGAACAGATTGCCTGGTTTGATAGCAACTCCAAGAGTTACCCGAAAGAACCCAAAGGGTGGCTGTTGAAGGAGACCGCCGTCATTGCGGTTGGGCTCAACTCAGTCTCCGGCCCGGCGCGCGAACGTCACAGGGCCGACTTCACCGGCCTCCGGGATCGGATCGAAGCGTGCCGAAAAGCGAACGATCCGAGTGCTTCGAGCCTCCTGGATTTAAAGTGAGGAGATTGGCCCGCCGAATCGTAAGGAGTCCGCTCAATCCTTCTTCGCGAGCGTGATGCACGGTAATCCGGCGCCGCTTCAGGGACTCTTCCAATTCATTTTCACCCCATCGATGGAACTAATGCGGCCAATTCGGTAGAACCTAGTACGTGCGCAGCATCTTCTTCATCCTGATTGCCGCTCTTTCGCTGGGACTGCCCCTTGCCGGAGCGCCTCCTGCATTCCCATCCACTCCAGCCGGCAAGGTCCTCGCGGGTTATCTCGAAGCCCTCAATACCGGGAACGCTCCGAATTCCGGCAGAGACAAGCTCGAATCGTTCGTCAAGGCGCATCGCCCGGACCGGCCTGCCGCCGTCGGCCTCATGCTCGACCTGTGGTGGCGGACCGGCGGATTTGATCTGTATTCGATCGAATCCTCCGAGGCGCTGAGCGTGCAGGCCGTACTGCACGAACGCGAAGGCAACGGGACCTATAACCGCATGTCGATGACCGTGAGCGATGGGGATCCGGCGGTGATCACCAAGATTAGTCTCGACCTGATTCCGCCACCGGCCGGCGCGCCGGTTCCCCAGCGGCTCACGCAACAGGCGGCGGTCGCGGCGTGGAAGTCCGAAATCGATAAGGCGGCTTCAACGGGCAAGTTCTCAGGCGTGTGGTTGTGGGCCAAGAATGGCAAGGTGATCACGTCGGGGGCCAGGGGCAAGGCGGATCGCGAGAAAGGAATCGATAACACGCTCGACACCCGGTTCCGCATCGGTTCCATGAACAAAATGTTTACCGCGGTGGCGACGCTCCAATTGGTCGAACGCGGCAAATTGTCGCTCGACGATACGATCGGCAAGATCCTCCCTGATTATCCGAACGCCGATGTGGCGTCCAAGGTGAAAGTCCGGCACCTGCTATCGCACACGGGCGGCACGGGTGACATCTTCGGCCCGGAGTTCGATGGGCACCGGCTCGAATTGAAGACGCTGCAGGATTACGTGAAGCTGTACGGTACGCGCGACCTCGAGTTCGAGCCCGGTGCCAAGTGGGAATACTCCAATTACGGATTCCTGCTGCTCGGCGTTGTGATCGAGAAGGTTTCGGGGAAATCGTACTACGACTTCGTCGCCGAGAATATCTACAAAGTCGCCGGTATGACCAACTCGGGGGCAGAGCCGGAGAACGTGCAAGTCGCTCACCGGAGCCAAGGGTACATGAGGGATCGGTTTGAAATGGTTTCGAACGAGCCGACTCTGCCATGGCGCGGAACCTCGGCGGGCGGCGGTTACACAACGGCATCGGACTTGATGAAGTTCGCCGACGCGCTGATGTCGAACAAACTGCTCAAGCCCAAGACACTCGCCGAGGCGACGCGTCCGCAATTCCCTAAAGGCGATTATGGCTTCGGATTCCAAATCGGGCGGCCGGACGAGGCGCGGACCTATGGCCACGGCGGCAGCGCACCGGGAATGAACGGTATCCTTCGCGTGTATCCGGACTCGGGCCAGTCGGTGATCGTGTTGTGCAACCTGGACGATCCGTCGGCTTCGCGCATCGGAGATTGGCTCCACGCCCGCATGCCGATGAAGTAGGTCCCTTGCACACGGATCCTGCGGAGGAGGGAGGGCAATCCCTGCGGGAGGTAGGATCTGGTCTTCAAGGGAGTGAAGGATCCAACTCCACTACTGCCCCGGTCCCTTGCGAGTGGCCACATAGTATTCGTATTGGTAGTACCCGTTATCTCGCGGCGCGTCCTGCCTTGGATACATTTCGTATTTCTCGATAATATTGCCGACGTCCCGCAAATTGCCTTGGCCGATCACGTCGAGGGGGCCGTCGATGGTTCGTGGTCGTGATTCCACGGTGTTGACAAAGAACCGCACGCGAATCACTACCGCCTCATTTCTAGCCAGCCGGTCTTTGACGCCCCCGCCTCCTTGCAGGAAAGGCGTTTCGGTGTCTCGCAGACGTTTTGCCAGAGCGACGTCTGACAACCAACTATTGGCGGTTTCGGCCACGAATTGAACCAGGGCGGCAATGGCCTGGCCTTTTTCGTCGGCGCGTCCCGTGTTGCCGGGAAGATTCGAATTTGGCGCCACTGAGGTCCGATCTACGCCCGGAATCATATATCTCGGACCATCGGATTGCGACGATTTTGCGATGGCGATGTAGCGGACTTCGCCGGGCTTCTTTCGCACTACATGGATGATCGGCGCGTCCATAAAGGTGACGCTTGCGCCCGGGATATAGATTTTCTCGCCCGTGCTGAACATGAAGTTCCCCTTCTCGGTGGTCTTCGTGCATTTCAGCTTGTGTTTCAGGAACCAGTTGATCTTCTCGAAGTACCGGGATTCGCCGTAGACGAGTCCGAAGTTGAACTCGATGAGTTTTGCAAACGTGAACGACTTCGAAGCGGTGTCTTTCGGGTCGGCGCTGCCGCCATATTGGGTGACGATATCCATAAAGGACTCCGGTGGTCCGTGTGACTCGCTCTTGCCGGGACGCGAAGGCAGGAACTTCACGGTATGTTCGGTCACGCTGGGTACGATCCGCTGTACCGGGGGATACGCGTTTGTGTCTGCGGGGGGAAAAGTCAGTTCGGGCATCGTAGTTCTCCTTTTTGCCGGCGTGCCGGCGGGCTCAGATCCGTGGCCTCGGGGTTATGTCTCCGCTGCTCACAAGTCGATCGTGTTGCCGCGGAGTGTTGCGGCGGTGGAGGATTTGTAAAAGGTTTGTGAAGGACGTCAGATTGCAGGAATGCGCTTGCCCGACCAGCGGATCGATTCGGCTGGAGGCCTTGAATTCCGGTTCGCTCCGGCAGTGCTACGCGGTCGGGAACCTACCCGATGGAGTCACCGGCTACGCCGTGTTCCGTTGGTAACCAATTAGAAGGCGAAACTGAACGAGCGCAAACTAGAGGTCCGAGAAACGCCAGTCCTCACCGAGTGCGAGTCACGCGGACTACCGTACGGTGAACGGCGCCGTCTGGACTGTCGTTGTATTCACCGCGCGATCGCGCACGGTGGTCTCCACCGTGTAGGACCCCGGCGCCAGACCGGCCAGATCGAATTGCCTGAGGAAGAACAACCGGTCCGCGGACTTAGGCCAAGGATACAATCCGTCGAGCGCCGGCAGTTCGCGCACCACCTTCGCTCCATCCTTGATCGCCATCGCGATCCCGAGCAGAGGACGTCCACTGCTCGCTTCGATCTTGACGCCGGCCAAGCCGAAATATACGGTGAGCTTACTCGCCGCAGAGAACGCCGGTTCCTTCGGAAGGATCAGATCGTAGGCGGAAATCCGCAGCGCGGGAATGATCGGCTCGCTTCCTTCTTTCGCCGTCTCAATGAAGGAACTCAGTACCAGGCTGGTGGCCCGCGCGCCAGCCTGCGGGGTTCCCGCGATCGGTACCTTCATCTTCGTCAGCGACGTCTTGCCGTTTGAAAACTGAACGATGGCCTCGACATCGAGCGGTTCCAGATTCGGAACCGAAAGGCTCGCCATCAGTTGCACGCCTTTCTTCTCGTAGTCTTTCCACTGTTCCTTCGTCGCCTGAAAATCGATGAACTTTTGATAGGCGTCGAGCAACTGCCCCTGCCCGTTCCGCGCCGTCACCACGACCGTGATGCCGGAATTGTGCCCGCCCACCGCGTCCTTGGTCGTCCACGAATCCTCGCCCGGCAGCCAGACACTGAACGGAACCGCGTGCTCGGTGCGGGAATCGAAGACCAGCGCCGTGTTCAGCTTCGAGGTCACCGACCGCTTCAGGCTACCATTCACCACCGACGCCACCATCTGCGCGGCGGCCGGAGTCAGCCGGATTTCATCGCCCGGAGCGAGCGCCCAGTAGCCCTTTCGATACCGTATCTTATGACCTTTACCCGCAACTTCTACCTTAATGCCTCGGAACTTGCCGTCGAAGTTCGTTTCGGTCGGCTGATAGGTGAGCGAGTAGTGGTCCCGCAGATCGCGGTCAATCCGTTCGAGAGAGGTGAGTGCGGAGTTGTTCCTCACTACGAACCCGCCCGTCGCCGCCGCGATGTCCGCCAGATCCGAACCCTGGCTATCGAGCGCCATCGACTGCCGCGCCATGTCGAACTTGGTCTGCCCGCCCACCACCTGCGGACCCATCCGCGCGAACTCCGCCTGACGCGATGCCGCTGTGTTGGGCGTGCGGCCGCCCGCGCCCGCGCCGCTCGGCGCCGTGTTGCTCTGGTTCTCGGCGAGGCTGCCGCCGCCCAGGTTATTGCGGTCGTTCGAGGTTCCGGATGGGTCGACGACGTAGATCGATACATTGCCGTGATTGGCCGCCGAAATTACCGCGTTCATCGCGACCTCGGCGTCGTCCGCATGCAGGGCGCCTTCGGAAAAGAGAATTACGTTCTTGCGCCCAGGCAGCGTTCCGGCCGCGAGTGCAATCGCGCGCAGAGCGACAAACAGAGCCCTTGTCTGAAAGCTGTTCTGGAGGCTCATCTCGGCCATCAGCGAGAAGCGTTCGACAGCGGCCATGTCGGCGAGCGCCCTGCTGGCGATATCGCCCGAGTTCTGAAGATTGGTCTGGTCGGACTGCAGTTTCGCGATCTCGCTCATCGTCCGCTCGCGGTCGCGCGCAGTGAAGATGCCTTGGTTGCCGGACGCGCTGAGGGACTTGATGCCGTCGAGCAGCCGCTTCTTGTCCCGCGTGTAGGGCGCGATCATACGCATCGACGAGCCAATGGCGTATAGCGCGACGAAGTCGTCCGTCAGGATCGACTTCTGAATATAGTCGGACGCCGCCTTCGACGAAGCGACCAAACCGGCCGGCTTCATGTCGGCCATATCCATTACGAGCGTCACGAGGCGAACCTGCGAGGCGGACCGCGTCGCCCCGGGCACGGAAACAGCAGGCTGCGCAGGAACAGCATTGCGTGGCGCGTCCGCCGTCGGGGGCGCTTCAAATCCCACGATCTTCTGGGCAGTGCCG
>JBDTTK010000278.1:0-5927 GCA_039930685.1 Bryobacteraceae bacterium
CGGAGCCAGATTCCGTCGCCGCGTCCGCCCGGAGGCTGCGCAAGAACCGTCGCCGCCGTCGCAATCAAGAAAAGCGCGCCTCGCGCAAGAGAAACCTTCATTCGTTCATGAGGACGCACACCTCGCAAAAACGATTACCGCTTATCGCAGGTACAGCGCGTTGAACAGGAACTTGTAGGCCCCATAGGACTGTCCGCGCCACTGCGGACGGAAGCCGAGGAGAATCACATGGCCTTTGCCGTATTCGACATCCAGCGCGGCGGATTTGCCCTGAATCTTTTCCGGACCGAATAAATATCCGCTGAGTAGCGGATTGCGGTCTTTTGAATAGGCGGCGAGAATCTTTCCTTTGAAAGCAGGCTTCGTCTCGAACGCAGGACTGCGCTCGAACATAACTGCGGGCGCGGAGGGCAGTCCGGCGAGCAACGGATTCGCGGCATCGCCGAGTTCCACGCGCACGAGGCATCCGGACGCGGAAAATTCCGTCGGCTTCAGTCCTTCCAGGACGTTTTTGACGGGGAGACTGAAGTGTTCGATTGCAAAGAGCGAGGAACTGTTGAGGGCTACCAGCGTTCCACCGTCGTCGACGAACTCGCGGAGCGCGGCTGCTCCGGCGTCGCCGAGGCCACCCGCGTAGCGGTCCGGAATCGTGCCGGGATGATGGCCGTCCATGATCTGGCGCGTCGAAACGTCCGGAAGAACGATGGTGTCGAATCGCGTGCGCAATCGGCCTGCGAGGATGTCGGCGTTGTACAGGCTCGTGAACGGGAATCCGTACTGCTCGAAAATCCAGCGCGTCCAGCCCTCGTCCATGCTAGCCGTCCAGGGTCGGTACAGTCCGACGCGGGCGGCCTTCAACGGTTTTGCGTCGGTGACCGACTTCGCCGTCGCCATGATACCGGTTGACGAGACGATCGGATCGAGCTTCGCCCGGTCGAGCGTCGCGATGAAGTCCGAGTCCTTTGCCGCAACGTTCCCGCCCGCGGAGAGAATCTGATTCACGGCACGAAAGCTGGCGTTGGTATTTCGGGAAAAGACGACGCTATTTCCCGCGCCTTCGATGCGTCCTCTGGGAGTTTCGACCGCACCGAGTCTTCGCAAGGTTGAGCGTGCTTCCGCCGAGACTGGAGACGCGACCGCTACCGCTTCAACGCCCATTTGAAGAGGCAGTGTCCAGCCGGTGACATCGTACGGTCGCGCGCCGGGCAAGTCCGGGTACTTCTGCACACTAAACAGATCCTTAACGAGGCCGGCGTAGGGCTGATCCATCAAGACCAACCAAGAGCCTACTGGATACGTGGTTCCATTTGCCGGAAATGGACGGGCGGCCTGATGGATCTCGATTCCGGACAGCGAGAGCTTTTGTGCAAGCAACGCCGCCGAGGAGTCGTCGTGCTGGACAGCCGGAAGCACGTAGGCGAACGGCGGCTCCTTGGAGAATCGGGCGACCACATCGCGACCGGCGAGATATCTGTTGTACAAGAGGGTTTCACGATATTTTGCCGCAACGTCGAGCACCGACTTCGAAGCATCGATCATGTAGCGGACCGCATCCCCGAGCCGCCACCAGCCGCCCTTCCACGGACTGGCATAGAAGACTTCGGTACGCAGATCGCGCTTCGTGGGAGGAAACTCATCCACAGTGTAGAAATGCGGGGTCGCATAGCGGTACAGCGCCGTTTCCGTGAAGAAAGAAATCGAATGGCGGAAATTGCCGATGTGATCGAGGTACCCCGGATACCAGACGTCGAACGGATCGCGATGCATCGCGCCCGGCAGTCCGTGCTCATCGAGGTACGCCGCCATTGATGTGCCGATCACGCCCAGCCAGCGCAGCATCAATGGATGGATGTTGGCGGAAATCGGTTCCGCGAAGGGTGGAATGTAAATTCGACCGGGAAACGGGGCCGTCTGGTGTTGTGTGTAGACGATGTGCGGTTGAAACTCAAGGTTGATCTTCGTCACGGTGCGCGACTCGATCATGTTGTTCATGTAGCTGTCGCGGTTGTTGTCGTGGCCGACATACTCCTGGTAGAGCCACGGCATCGGACTCACTTCATACGACGTGCCGGTATTTTGGCGGTACCAGCTGGCGATCATCGTCTGGCCGTCGGGATTGATGGACGGCCACAGCATCAGAATGACGTTGTCGAAGACTTCCTTCGGCCGGTCGCGAACCAGTTCATAGGCAAGCTGGATGGTGTGCTGCGCTCCGGCGACTTCGCTTGCGTGCAATCCGCCATCGATATGTACCATCGCCTTGCCGCTCGCGGCCAGTGCGCGCGCTTGATCCTGGCTGATTCCTCGTGCGTCCGCGAGCTGGCCCGAGATCTTCGAATACTCGGCGACCTTCGCGAGGTTCTCCGGGCTCGAAATCATCGCGACCCACCAATCGCGACCCTGCGTCGTCTTGCCGACCTTGACCATCTTCATGACATCCGTGGATGCCGCGAGCTTTTGGAAATACGCGATCGACTCCTCGTAGGTGGCGAGGTAAAAGTCTTCGCCCGGCTTGTGGCCTAGGACCGATTCCGGCGTAGGGATTTGCGCTGCCGCGCCGAGTGCGGCGAGGAACAGCAAAAGGATGATTCGCACTCAGGGTACCTGTGTCAGCTTGAATTGTTCGAACAGCTCGGCTAACTTGGCCCCGCTGAGATCCTTGCTTCGCACGTCGACCGACATGCGGCGCAACTGCGCGCCGAACTCGGCGAATTTGCGCGCAGTCGCCGCGTCTTCGACCGCCTGGCGCAAGTCTTCGAGGGCCGGCAAGCGATCGCGTTGGAACGCGTCGATACCCGCCTCGAGCTTCTTGCCTTCTTCGTTTGCCTTTGCGCCCTTCGCGGTGTGGAAGGCCTTATTCTGCTCGACCAGCTTGGCGAGTTCGCCCTTCGCGGCCTCCGCCTGCGTGCGCCACGTTGTGGCGGGTCCGCGCGGAGCGGCGGACGTTTCCGCCGGAGCGGCGCTTCCGTTGTAATACAGCGCGTTGAAGAAAAACTTGTACGTGCCATGGGATTGTCCACGCCATTGCGGGCGGAAGCCCAGCAGCACGATGCGGCCTTTTCCATACGCGACATCGAGAGCCGCAGCTTTTCCCTGAATCTTGTGCGGACCGAGAAGGTAGCCGCTCGCGAGCGGATTCCGTTCTTTCGGATAGCTCGCCAGGATCACGCCATGAAATCCGCTCTTTGCCTCGAAGGCCGGACTTCGCTCCGACATCACGATCGGCTGTGCGGGAAGTCCGGCGACTAAAGGATGGCTGGCGTCCTTCAACTCCACCTTCAGCAGGCACCCGGAGCAGAAGAACTCGGTCGGCTTTACAGTGGCGAGTACGTTCGTCACCGGCAGATTGAACTTGTCGATCGCAAACAGCGTCGACGCGCTAAACGTGACCAGCGTTCCGCCCGCGTCGACGAACTCGCGGAGTTTCTCTACGCCCACGTCGCCGATGCCCCCGGCGTACTGTTCGGGAACCGTGCCATGCGCGAAGCCATCCATGATCTGGCGCGACCCGATGTCCGCGAGTACGATTGCGTCGAAGCGATCGCGTAGGCGGCCGGCCTGCACGTCGGCGTTATACAAACTGACGAAGTTGAACTTGTAATTCTCCAGGATCCAGCGCGTCCAGCCTTCGTCGATCGATGCCGTATACGGCCGGTACAAACCGATCCGCGGAGCCTTTACTGCATATGCGTTCGTGCCCGCCGCGCCCGCGGTCACCATAACGCCCGTCTTTTGCGCGATCGCGTCCAGCTTTGCGCGGTCGAAATCTATGGCGACTTCGTCCGAGCCTTTCGTGAAAGAAACCTTGCCGCCGCCCGCAAGAACTTCGTTGATGGCTTGATACGCGCCATTCGTCTGCCGCGACATTTTGAACGACGCGCCGGTTCCACTCAGCGTGCCCGGTACGCTCACAGGTTGATCCAATTTGCGCAAGCCGGCGCGTTGGTCCGCGGAAACTGGAGTCGCCACCGCCGCGACCTCCACTCCCATCTGCATGGGTAGCGTCCAGCCGGTGACGTCGTAAGGAAGTTCCGGCGGACCGCCCGGGCCCTGGCGCAAGTCGGGATACTTCTGCGCCTCGAACAAGTCCTTCACGAGCGCGGAGAAGGGTTGGTCCATCAGAATGACCCACGAACCCGCGGCATACTGGATGCCGTTCGCCGAGAACGGGCGCGTCGCCGTGTGGACTTCGATCCCGTCGATCATGACTTTCTCGGCCAGAATTGCCGCGGTTGCGGGATCGCGCTGGTCGCGCGGAATCACGTACGCATACGGAGGATCGTTCGTAAACCGCTTGATGATGTCGCGGCCCGCCTGATAGCGGTTGTACTGGATGTCTTCGCGATACTTCGCGGCGGTATCAAGCACCGCCATCGACGCGCCCAGCATATACCGGACCGCGTCGCCGACCCGCCACCATCCGCCCTTCCAGGGCGACGAGTAGAACACTTCCGTTCGAAGATCCTGCTTTTCCTTGGGAAATTCATCGATCGTGTAGAAGTGCGGAGTCGCATAGCGATAGAGCGCCGTCTCAGTCAGAAACGAGATGGTATTGCGATAGCTGTTGACGTGGTCGATGAAACCCGGATACCAGTCGTCGAAGCGGCCACGGTGCATCGAGCCGGGCATTTCGTGCTCATCGAGGTACGCCGCCATCGACGTGCCAAAGACGTTCACCCAGCGCCACATCAGAGGATGCACATTCGAGGAAATCGGATCGGAGAACGGCGGAATCCAGATGCGGGCAGGGAAGGGCGCGGTCTGGTGATGGTTGTAGACCACCTGCGGATACCACTCGAGCATCTGGCGCGTCACAGTTTGCGACTCGATCATGTTGTTCATGTATCCGTCGCGATTGTTGTCGTGGCCGATGTATTCCTGATACAGCTCCATCATCGGACTCACTTCGTAGGGCGTTCCGAGATTCGAGCGGTACCACTTGACCATCATGTTCTGGCCGTCCGGATTGATCGAAAACCAAAGCACCAGCACCACGTTGTCGAGGATGTTGCGGATCTCAGGTGTCGAGCCGGTTACCAGGTTGTAGGCCAACTGAATGGTGTGCTGTGCGTGCGCGACTTCGGTCGCGTGCAGTCCACCGTCAATGTGGACAATCGCTTTGCCGTCTTTCGCCAAAGCGCGCGCCTGCTCATCGGTAAGGCCTCGGGTCCAGGCGAGGCGCTTGGCGGTGTCTTTGTACTTATCGAGATTCCGCAGGTTCTCGGGCGACGAGATGATCGCGATGTACCAGTCGGCCTTGCGCGTCGTCTGCCCGACCTTGACCAGCTTCAGCTTGTCCGTTGACGCGGCGAGTTTTTGGAAATAGCCGAGCGACTCGTCATAGCTGGCGAGAAAAAAGTCGTCTCCGGGCTTGTGGCCCAACACCGATTCCGGCGTTGGAACCTGAGCGAATGCCGAAGCCGCAAGAAGTAAAGGAAGCAGCAGTTTCATGGGAACCTGCTAGGCTAACACGCTCGCGCGACTGGATGAAGGCGTCTATGCCGCGGAGTAATCTTCGCGTGCCGCGGATACCGAACGGGATGGTGGAGGAGCGAACCAGCAGCCGAGTCCCAATCCGACCGTCACCACGGCCAGAATCTGAAACACCAGGTCGTACGAACCTGTTCGGCGTAGTGTTTCCGCGAGCAACAGCGGTCCGACCGCTGAGGCGATTACCGTCATCATCTGGGCGCTTCCCTGAATGCGCCCAAGTTGGACGCGTCCAAACACCTGCCCCCAGCAGGAGCCTGCTCACAGGGGCCGCCTTGATAAATTGCGGGCGTGCGCCCACCACAGTAACTATCTTCATAATCGTACTCAAGTCTTTGACTAGCAACCATCAGGGGACTTGTCTGGGCATCATTGCTGGTAAGCTAATCTGTTGCCCTACATGCGTTTCATCGTTACAATACACACTCCTTCACCTC